>CALFXQ010000065.1 GCA_937958285.1 uncultured Fusibacter sp.
TATTTATTAATAAATCACACAGAGAAATAAGACCATAAAAATAAAACCACCAAAAGTTGGCGTCCCAGCTTTTGCCAAATGCGCTTGAGGTCCATCTTCTCTAATAAATTGTCCAAATTTTAGCTTTTTAAAAAAAGGAATCCAAAGTGGTCCAGTGCCAATAGCAATCACAAGGCCCAATAATAATCCAACAGATATAATATACATGCATTTACTCCTGATAGTGTTTGATAATCCGCTCTAAAGACATACCACGCGATGCCTTGAAAAGCACATTTTTATTGCCTAGGATCAAATGTTGACCCTCTAGCAAAAACGCTTCGACGCTACTGTAATGATATTTATTTCCAGAATAGGCCTTGAATGCATGCAACATAGCATGCCCAATAAATATTACACCACTCAGTGCATATTTGTTTAAATCCAAGCCAATTTGCGTGTGAATAGACGCACTCAAATCACCACACTCGAAAACATCGCCAAAGACTACCCATGGTTCACAATCGGAAATGGCTACCAGTGTTTCAACAGCTGGAATCATGGAATCTATGCTCGCATTATAGGCATCGTTGATCCAAAAACAAGGGCCCACAAAAACCTTTTCAAAGCGCATCGAAGTAGTGCTCACTGTTGCCAGAGCATTTAGCGCTTTGTCGAGATCTAAACCGAGTTCGGCTGCCACAGTGAGGGATAGAAGGGCATTGAGTATATGGTGATGTCCGCACAAAGGCAGAAATGCCTGTCTTTGTCCCTTGGTGCTGCAAAGTGTAAAGTGCGTTCCATCCAAGGTCATATGTTCATCTTGTGACCAAAAAACATCGCCTACTCTTCCGATACCTTGTGTTCGATATGGCAGTTCAGCGTGTGAGCCTTTTTCTAAAACTGTGGCCAGCAAATCATCTTGTCCATTTAAAATCAATACTTCATTGTGTTTTAGCCTTGATGCCAACTCCATTTTCGCCTTGAAGATTCCCTCGCGCGTGCCAAAGAACTCAATATGAGCAGTCCCAATGTTTGTGAGCACAGCGATTTTGGGGGTTGCAATATCGACAAGTCGCTCTAGCTCTCCTGCGTGGTTCATCCCCATTTCGAGCACAGCGACATCCCAAGTACTGTCTAATTCTAGTATCATTAGGGGCAATCCCAATTCGTTGTTAAAATTGCCTTTAGTTTTAAATACCTTTAATTGGTCTGAAAGCACATGTGCCATCAAATCTTTAGTAGATGTCTTGCCCACCGATCCCGAAATCGCAACAATCGGCATATTGAGACTTTTGCGATAACCTTTTGCCAACTCCTGCAAAGACCACTGAACATCTTCTACAGGGATAATCTTTGGACTTTTAACGCCTTGGTAATCCTGAGATACAATAACAGCAGTCGCATCTGCAGCCAGCGCTGCTTCCACAAAATCTTCCCCATTTACACGGTCTCCTCGGAAGGCGAAAAACACATCCCCAGGTTGGATTAATCGCGAATCTATGACGACCTTTTTAACTTGGCCATCTAAAACATCTTTTGATTTACTATTGATTTGCTCATCTGAGATGTTCATATAAGCGCACATTTCTCGGAAAGTAAAGCGCATTTTGCCTCCAAGTTGAATAGACTGGGATGTAAAATTCCCAGTCTATTATATCACAGTTTAACATTTTTAGTTGCTACAACTCAGACATCATTCTACAGGTCTCGTTGAAATATAGATGATGTTTTCTTTGCTCGAAAGCGCTCCCGCAATAGGGTATTGCTTTGTTATGGTCAATTTTCCAACTTCAGGATCGCCAGATGTGACATCTAGGGCCTTTGTTGTTCCCGATTCGCCAGCAACCGCATCCATATTTTGAAGTTTTAGACCGAGCGTATGTGCTTTTTCACGTGCTTGCTGTACGGTCATGCCGATGAGTTCTGGGACGACAACTACACCTTTTCCCGTTACGGCACTTGAAGGTACTTCAAGGTATTGTAGCGTGTTGTAAATAATTTCTCTGGCAATTGGTGCAGCCACCTTTGAACCGTGTATTTCAGTTTTGGGTTCGTCTACGATCACAAGGATATTGAAAATGGGGTTATCGATGGGCACTATTGCAGCAAACGAAGAAACAACCACACGGTCGTTTGAGTATTCGCCGGCGATATTCTTGATCGCCGTTCCGGTTTTTCCACCAATTCGATAGCCGGGAATATATGCATTTGCACCTGAACCATCAGTTACAACGCTCTCTAAAATTGTCTTTAGTGTATTCGCTACATCTTTTGAGAGTACATTTCCACGACTGGGCTTTCTTGTTACAGCAACCGCATCGCCCTTTTCTGTAAGTACTTTTCCAACAATGGTAGGCTCGAGCAGTACACCGTCGTTGGAGACCGCTTGCAAAATATTCATCACATGCATCGGCGTAATAGAGATGGAATGACCATAGGACATTACCACTTTATTTATAGCCCTTGCATCTTTTTCAGGTATAACGATGGGCTTTGCAGTCGACAGCTCCAGTCCACTTCTTTCCATCATGCCGAATGACTTTAAGTACTTGTATATAACCGACATCTCAAGCTTTTCTAGGGTCCTTATAAAGACGAAGTTACACGAATCCTGGAAGCCCTCGGTCAACGTCTCTTACTCATGCTTTTTAGGATAATATCAAAATGCAATTATCTCGGTATGACAAGTTTCATTTCCTACACATTAA
>CALFXQ010000066.1 GCA_937958285.1 uncultured Fusibacter sp.
AGGCCACTAAATTCGTTGGACCCACCACGGTGATTTTATAATCGCGCTGTAGTGTTTCAAACAGACCGGGCCGACGCAACACTTCTGCATATAAGCCTTCGGTGGGTACAAAGAGTATGCCAAAATCTGTGGTTTCTGGTGGGTGGATGTACTTGTCGCGTATGTCTTTTGCAGCTTTTTTTATGGCGTTTTCTAGCTGTTTGCCAATTTGATCTTCTAGGTTGGCTGTGCCAATGCCCACTTCACCTGCATCTTGTGCATCTATAAGACGCTGGTAATCTTCGATGGGGAACTTAGAGTCGATGGGCAGTAGCACTGGTTTGTCGTCAGTGCGATTCCCAGGGAGTCGAATGGCGAACTCCACCCGTTCTGAGGCGCCGCTTTTCATCTGGGCATTGCGTTCGTATTGCTCCGGTGACAGCATCTGGTCGAGAATAGCGCCCAATTGAATTTCGCCCATGGTGCCTCTAGTTTTTACATTTGTGAGCACGCGCTTAAGATCACCCACGCCACTGGCAAGGGTTTGCATCTCGCCAAGGCCTTTATGCACTTGGTCGAGTCGTTCACTGATTAGCTTAAAGGATTCATTAAATCGCTTTTCAACAGATTCTTGTAATTTCTGATCGACTGTCTGCCCGATTTGCGTTAGGCGCTGTTCTGTGGTTTGACTGAGCTCTCCCTGTTTTTTAATCAGTGCGTCAAATTTCTGCTCTTGCATGGCATTGAACTGATTCACGCTATCTGTAAGGGCAACTTGAAAGGCTGCGAGGGTGTCCTTTTGATATTTTGCTATTTCAGAGAGATTTTGATTGGTACCAACTCCGAGGGTTGCAAAACTTCTCGCCATTTCTTCGCGATTATCTCGGAGCATGCGATTGATTTCTTCTCTATTTCTTCCCATTTCCTCGCGCAGCACCGATTGGAGCTTTTCTAGGTCTCTACGCACTTCTGCCGTGGTGCTCGCCGTCTCGCTAGCGGACTTTTGAGCCTCTTTAATGCCGTTAACAAGGCTATTCTTTAGCGACCACATAAAAGCTATTCCCAAAAGTGTTGCAACACCTATGGCGCCTAAGGTTATCCATAAATCCGATGTCATTTTTCACCTCTAGGTGTATATTGTAAGACCACTATGCCCTCTTCTACGCTCATTGCCTCTAGTTGCAGCCTTTGCTTTAAAAAACCAGGTGTAAAAAGCGCCTTCCCCGATCCGAGCAATACGGGAATAATGCCCACAATATAGCGATCAATTGCCTTTTGCGCCACAAATGGGGCAATGAGCTCGGCGCCACCAAATAGCCAAATGTCTTTAGAAGTACTCCCTTTGGTGGCCAGCACCGCACCCACCACATCGCCTCTAACGGGTGTTACATGGGGTGGGGTATCTTCTGGTAAGGCTCTATGGGTTGCAACCCAAACTTGGTGATTGGGAAAATCTTGTCCGTGTAAATCATAGGATTTTCTACCCATTACTACTGTATCGATGGATTCTAAAAAGGCATCAAATGAAAAGCGCTGAGCCTCTGATGTGTCCAAGTGGTTTGAGCCATCTCCAACAATCCAATCAAAACGCCCAGCGTCATCTAAAATATAACCATCCAAACTCATTGCCAAGCTCATCACAATATTACCCATGGGCTACCTCCTCAAAGACGATTCACTCTGAGAGCATTATAACACACAGTGAGCCTATGGCATAAGCCATTTGAACATCTTCAGTCCTACATGAAAGGAAGTATGCCGCCTAGGAGTCCTTTGGCAACAGAAAACAATGTGATTAAACCATAATAAGCCACCATAATCAAAATCACTGCAGAAAATGCCCATCTAAATGTGTTTTGAACCAAGCTTCTCATATCCTTACCTCCCAAGATTTTTTGTCGGTTGTGCGATGTCATTTAATAATCTTATTGTAAGGTATAAGTTGAGTCTTGTTCAGTGGACTAAGTCATGACTCCATATGACCTAAGTCACAACATGCTGCTTTGTAAATGCTATTTGAGATGGCTATCCAAAAACTGAAACACTTTGTCGAGATTTTCTTGACTAGTAAATTCCTGAGTGCCATGACCTGCGCCGTCTAGTAATTCTAGGGTTACAAAGTCATCGCCTATTGCTTGCTTTAGGGCACCGGCAAAATCGATAGACTGTTGCGCTGGTACATTGCCATCATTAGTTCCATGTTGTATTAGGAACTTTGGTGCCGTCTTTTGATCCATGGTTGCAATATATGTGCTTGGGTTTGCCTTTTGAGTCAGTTCTGGATTCAGCGTGATTAGTTGGCCTATATACTGACTTTCAGGTGATGATTCACTGCTAGTTGCACCAAAGACTGGTGTTATTCCAGAATCGGCAAACTGCTCATCCATCTTTAAAAATTCTAGAGGCCCAAACCAGTCGATAACCACCTGTACAGATGCGTCTTGATCTAAATTCTCCCCATTGTCTCCATCTAGCTCTGACACATTGCCAATGGTACCCATCATAGCCGCTAGATTTCCCCCAGCACTATCGCCCCAAACGGCCAACTTGTTCGCATCTAGATTGTACTGTTTGGCATTCGCTTTGATAAATCGAATAGCTGCCTTGCAATCACTTACGGCAGCTGGAAAAATTGCTTCCCCAGATAATCTGTAGTTGATGCTCACCACCGCATAGCCTCGGTTTACGCCTTCTAGCATAGCCGCCACATCACCACCAGTAGCCGTACCCATTTTGAATGCCCCACCATGAATGGCAATAATCACAGGAAATGGTCCTTCTCCTTCATTGGGGAGGTAAATATTTAAAGTCTGGCTAGCAGAGATATTGCCATAACTTATGTCTGTATACTGTTTCTCGATGGCGGATGTATCTAAGCCACCACCAGAAAGACCGCCTCCCGATTTTCCTGGCATTTTCGATCCCTGTGAGGCTACTGTCGTCTCTTCTACCGTTTCTGATACCATGGCGTCAGTTGTAGATGTGTTAGCGAGCTGACTTGAACCTCCTGAGCAACCTGTCAAGGCCATTGTAACTACTATTGCACCAATTACAAATATAAACACAATCTTCTTTCTCATTTTAATCCGCCCTTTCTGTTAATGGATATTAGATATCCCATGTGTTTAACAGAAGTATACTGAAACATTGTGGCAGAAATATGGCATAAAAAGGTCAATTGTGTGCGCGTTTCACGGTAAAGTAAAAAATAGAGCCTTTACCCACTTCACTAGAAACCGAAATGCTCTGATCTAAGTACTTTACGATTTCCTTTGCTATTGATAGCCCCAAACCACTTGTCACACCATGCTCCGATGGAGACACCTGATAGAAGCGATCAAAAATATAGGGGAGTGAAGCTTCATCAATGCCACAGCCCGTATCGATAATGCGAAAAATAAGCTCGTGACGACAAGGCTCAATATCGAGGGTAATCGACCCACCTTCTTGTACAAAGCGCATCGCATTATCTATTAGAATCCTCAACAACTGACTGAGACGATGGGGGTTTGAATAGATGGGAGGTGCTTCTAGCGCCCTTTCGGTAATCGTGAAACGTATATCTAAGTCTTCACTAAGGGCAATATAGCGAGACACAATCTGCTTTACAAAGGGCACTGTCTCTATATACTCCAGCTTAAAAGCTCTTTTTCCGCTTTGAAGCTTTGACAGTTCCAGCATGTCCGATATAAGTCGCTGCAGGGTGTGACTCTCTTTGAGAATCGAGTCGTAGTATTTGTCTTTTGTCTCTTCATCTTGAACCATGTGATCTAACAATGTCTCCGCTAGCGCTTTTATAGAAGCGATTGGCGATTTTAGTTCATGGCTGACATTGGCCATATAATCTTTGCGCATTTGCTCTAAGCGCTTGGCCTCTTTAAAGTACAGCTGCATAAATACCACCATTGCACCTGTGCCCAAGGCCAATGTCAGCGTGAATATGAGGTAAAAGCCATTTAAAACTGCGGCAAAATCACTGGCTGGCTTGAGTAAAAAGGCCACACCCTCAACCTTTTTCTCACGGACGATGGGCATGCCGATGAGCATTGACTTAGAGGGATGTCCTTTGATCTTCACAATGGTAGCAATGCCACGACTGCCAATAACCTTGGGTATAAGTGGTGTTAGACTTTGGTCAATAAATGTATCTAGGGGCATCGGCTTAAATTCGTCTGAATCTTTAAATATATCCACAGCAGCGCCGTACAAGTCGTATGCTTTTAGAATAAAGTCTGTGTTTCTTTCGCCTACAAAGCTATCTGTTGCAATGTCAGTTGCAATCTCTTGAAGCTTTGGTGAGAGTTCGTTCATTTTATAATCCAAAAAAAATAGGCGAATGGCTATTGTTCCCGCAATCTGACCAACGACAAATAATGCAATCACTATTGCAAACACATATGTTTTACGCGACCACTTAAAGAGATTCATTGTCATAGCGAAACCTCTAGTTTATAACCAACACCGTAAATTGCTTTAATCTCGAATCCACAATCTGTTTGGGGCATCTTTTGGCGCAGTCTCTTAATGAGGGTATCCACAGCGCGCGTATCGCCAAAATAGTCATATCCCCATACCTTATTGAGTAATTGCTCCCGAGACAACACCTTATTTGGATGCTGTGCAAAATAAACGAGCATCGCCACTTCTTTTGGCGTTAAACATAACTCTTTTTCGTAGATCGTGACCCTAAACTCAAGGGGATAAATTGCCATGTGTCCGATAACGAGTTTTGTCTCCTCTTGTACAGCCTCCTTTCTCGGCGAAAGGCGCTTTAAGATGGTGTGAATGCGCGCCACCACCTCTCTAGGTGAAAATGGTTTTGTTATATAGTCATCTGCACCCAATTCTAGACCCTGAATGCGGTCGAATTCATCGCCACGTGCACTTAGCATAATAATGGGAATATCACTGGTCTTTCTAATCTCTTTACACACATCTGTGCCAAATCGTTTGGGCATCATAATATCTAGAATGACAATATCGAATATGTCATTTTTCAGCATATCTAGTGCCGCCTGCCCATCGTAGACCGATACGTGCAGCATGTTTTCTGCTGCTAAATAGGCACTGAGACTCTCATGGACGTAATCACTATCATCGCAAATCAGTACTCGCACATTTTTTTCCATCAGAAGGACCTCGTATATTAATTTTAAAGCAGTGGATGATGATACAACTATACCCCTTTATAGTGGCCATACACAAGACTTGAACGCCTCAGGAATACACAAAAGACCATCTTTAGATCGCCTTCTCTAAAAATGGTCTTTTGAATGTGACTTACTACTATCCGTCCATTGTTTGAAGTTGCTTTAAACTTCTCTGAAAACCGCTGCAATTGCCTCTAAGCCCAACTCGACTTCTCCCTTAGTGATTACAAGGGGCGGCGCAATTCGAATAATGTGGTCGTGCGTTTCCTTACAAAGGACGCCTTTTGCCATAAGTGCCTCGCAATACTTCCTCGCGCCACCAGCCTCGGCCTTGAGCTCTATGCCGATAAAAAGTCCTTTCCCACGAACTTCTAAAATCATTGGATTTTCGATAAGCTTTAGTTGGCCCAGCATATAATCGCCCAAAATTTTGGAGTTTTCCACTAGTTTTTCGTCTACAAGCACGTCGAGAGCGGCGATGCCAATGGCCGCCGCCAGAGGATTGCCTCCGTAGGTGGAGCCGTGATCGCCAGGATTAAACACCCCCATTACCTCTTGACTCGACAGAAATGCAGATATTGGGTAAAAACCACCACTCAGTGCTTTTCCCACGACGATGGCATCTGGTTTAATACCGTCGTGCTCAAAGCACATCATCTCTCCTGTTCTGCCAAAACCCGTTTGAATTTCGTCGACAATCAGCAATACGCCATTGGCATTTGCAAGATCGCGTAGTCCCTTGAGAAATCCAGCTGGTGGAATAATTATTCCCCCTTCACCTTGAATGGGCTCGACGAGAATCATCGCCGTGTTTGCATTGATCTTCGATGCCACATCGCCCAAATTTCCGTACTCTGCGATTACAAAGCCAGGTGTAAATGGACCGAAGCCATCCTTATACTGGTCTTCTGTAGAAAAAGATACAAGGGTGGTTGTGCGTCCAGAAAAATTGCCAGAAAAGACGATAATTTCAGCGGCATGCTCTGGGATGCCTTTAACCTTATAGCCCCATTTACGCGCAGCTTTTATGGCTGTTTCTACTGCTTCAGCACCTGTATTCATAGGCAATGCTTTCTCGAAGCCCGTAAGGGCGCAGAGCTTCTCTAAAAATAGACCCATTTGATCGTTGTGAAATGCCCTCGAGGTCAGTGTAATCCGGTCCATTTGCCGTATAGCGGCTTCTTTGATTCTCGGATGTCCATGCCCTTGGTTTACAGCGGAATAAGCCGCTAAAAAATCTAAGTACTTGTCTCCATTTACATCTTTAACCCAGCAACCAGAACCCTCTGCAATCACGATTGGTATTGGGTTATAGTTTCTCGCGCTAAAAGCGCCGATGACCTTTAAGTGCTCTTGTGTGTTCATGGGATTCCCTCCTAGTCGTCAACCCGCAACCTATGTGCTTCACGGTTTGCACTTCCATTTATATGTTTCTCGATGTGCTTAATAAGAGGTCATTTGTCTTTGTATGACGTTCTAATTATTGTATACCATTATACACCCATCGCTCACTTTGACAAGTGGCAATAAACGTAAAAAATAATAAATATGAGTTTACAACCACATAAAATAAACAATACGACCATTTATACTTTGAATTGTATAACTATACAGTGTTTTTGCTGTGCGGTGTATAAGAGCGAGTTGCTGGGCGATGATGGTGGCATAATTAAATTTTTAAAATGGCTGATAAATTTCTAAATGTCCCTTGACCTTCACACTATGGTATACTTTATTGTGTTTGTAAGCACAAAAGGAGGTCACGATTTTGAGAACTGATATTATGATCGGCGAATTTTCCGAGTTAACGGGGATTTCAAAGCGAATGATTCGACATTTTGATGCATTGGGGTTGCTAGCCCCCCATGCCATCGACGAAGGAAGCGGATACCGCTTCTACAGCTCAAGTCAGATTCATCTCGCAACAAAGATCCGATACCTGCAAGAATTTGGATTCTCGTTAAAAGAGATTCACGCGCTCATTCTCACTAATCCCGATTCGGATTCTCTATATGAGGTACTGAGAGACCAAGAGGTGAAATTGAGAACAGAAGCAGATCAAAAAATCGGGCAACTCCTAAAGCTTAAGCAATTGATTGATTACGTCGTCTACCATCGCCAGAGTCTAGACGAACTACCGCTCAACGATGCCCAAAGGAGCTTACAAATGGATATTTATCAAACATTAAAAGAAGAGATCAAAGCCTTGCCCAGTTCTATGCTAGTGGAGGAACACATCGATGAAATGTGTGCACATCTAGCGCATGAATTTGTGTCTTTTGTTACTTTCGATATTGACCAATTTATTAAGGTCAACGAAAATTTTGGTTTTGAAACGGGCGATAAGGTCATTTACCGCTTCCATTCTATCATTCAAAATAACTTTAAGACCCTTTTAGAACAAGATGTACGCAACCGCTATTCTCGCCTTGGTGGCGATGAATTTGGTATACTGCTTTTCAATATCGATCAAGAAACACTCATACAGCGTATAGAAGGTGTGCTCGCTCAAATGCGCCTTCACGATTTTAATCAAGAAGGATGTTCAACGCCGCTGACGAGTTCGTGTGGTCTATATACTACAAGCAGTCTATTACATGCTCACGAACTGATGCATAATAGCACGAAGGCACTGATAAGTGCAAAGCGCAGTGGTCGAGATCAATACGCTATTTACGAATAAATAAAAATGGTGCCCCCAAAAGTGCGCAACTAAGTCATGCGCGTGCCACTGGGGACACCCTTTGTTATTTTGAAAGTCTTTTTTAATATTAAAGCTTTTAATACCAATGCTTTTGCCATTGGGGGCGTGTTCCGTAAATCGTGCCACCGGAACACGCCCCCAATGGTTCAATGTATATCTCTTATGTTGAAGCGCCAGTAGCCGATGGCAATGAGGGTGAGGCCCGCTATTGTGGCCACTGCTGCCAGTGCTAAGTCGAGCTCATTTTTGAGCATAAGGGCATCTCCCGAAAAATAGCTAAATGGCGTTAAAATGGTTAGACCCTCTAAATCTTTGTTGAGATCGATTAAAACTTTAAGCATAAAGGTGGTGAGAATAATGCCTCCACCAAGGCCTGTGGCGGTTTTAGAGCGGTGAAGGGCGCCACCTAGGCAAATGCCTAGGCCAAAGAAAAGCAGTTGTACAAAGAAGAGGCCAATGCAGACCATCACGATATCTGAAAAATAGTTAACCCCTTTGGCATAGGGCATCACTGCAACTACTGAAATCACCAGTGTAACCAGATTGATTGCCAATACATGTGCAAATGCCGCCAGCGTTTTTTCGGTAGTAATCTGAAACCGCGTAATGGGCTTGACCAATAGAAACTCAGCGGTTTTATCTCGCTCTTCTTTGCCAATAATAATCGCGCCAGTCATTAGCGCATGCACGGCGGCAAGAAGCACAAAGTACAAGTAGAAAATGCTGTAAAACACTGCGACCGAGGTGAGATCACCACCGCCATCCATGCCAAGTACTTTCAGCAGCGCTGGGGGCATTTGTGCAAAGATCTCATTCACGCTCTCGCCAGTTTTCTCGAAGGCGCCGTATTTCATCATACCCGCATAGATGAGAAAAACCATAGTCCCAGACCAAATAAGGCTTGAGCGTACATTCGCCTTTAATTCATGTATAAAGATTCTCATGTCTTGCCCCCTTAAACCGCATGTATGTCTTTTCTTATATAGTGCCATAGCGCAATGCCCACACCCGTACATGCCACCGCAAGGCAAAGCGCCAGATATTCGAGGCGATAAGCGCCATCTGTTAAGATTTGCGAACCTTTGAAATAGCTAAAGGGCGACAAGTAGCTTAACTTTGGGTCGTTGAGGGATTGGTTGACCAGCTCAATAATAAAGAAAAAGAAGACCACGCCAAGGGTAATTGGCATTACGCTTTTTACCTTTGGAAGCAAGGTGGCCATGGCACTCCCCACGCCTACAAAGAAAAGTTGGACTAAATAAATGCTCAACATCTGAAGATGAAAGACAGTGAGGTCCATCGCATCTCCGTGAATCGCCAGTAGCTGGCCAATATAGAAAAGGTATACAAATAGGTTTAACAGCAACAATAAGCAAAGATTTGCTGCCACTTTACTGATGACCACTGTGTGCCTTGCTATGGGCTTGGTCAAGAGAAAATCCGATGTCTTTGTTCGCCCTTCTTCTGAAAGTGAAGATAATCCCAGTTTCATGCCGTAAACGGCGCCGATTAAAACCACATAGCTAAAGAGAAATGTGATATAGCCGTCTATTGTCGAGAGCATCACATCGGAAAAGCCAAAGGCCGCCTTGAATTCTGGTGGAAAGTTTTGCATTAACTTGTCGAGTATTGCGGTGTTTTCACTAAAGGTCTCGAAAAAATACAGAAACATGGAAAAGATGGCTACCATGCCAATG
>CALFXQ010000067.1 GCA_937958285.1 uncultured Fusibacter sp.
GATAATAAGAACGCCAGAGGGCTTTATATCGCGGCCATATTGATTACACGCTACCTGCGTCAATGAGAGCAAAATATCGGGTTTATCTACTTTGGGGAAATCGATGGGCTCAGTGCTGATGAGCACTTCTGCCTTCGATGCGCCACCACGCGCCTCTGGACCATAACTTTGCGTTTGAATGGCTTCGTTGCCATCTAGAAGTGCGCCTTCTGCGATGATTATACCTGCTAGGATTAAGCCCTGACCACCCGAACCGGTGAGTCGCATTTCAGTTAGTGCCATTTATTTCACCCCACTTAAACGGTCTACAATCTTTTGGTATTCTTCAGTGTATTCAGGTTGCTGAACATTCTTGAACTCGCCCATTAAGATTTTGCCAGCTTTTTTATCTTCGGGTAATTTTTCAGCGACTTTCACATCGATAAAGCTATCTTTAAGCCACTGCATCATTTTAGGTGCATCGCCCTTTTTATTTTTGCGGCCGTAGTAAGTTGGACAAATGGAAATTGCCTCAACTAATGAAAATCCTTTGTGGGAAAGTGCATTTTTAATGATTTGCGTCATTTGATTCATATGGAATGCCGTCGTTCTCGCGGTGTAAGTTGCACCTGCAGCGCCAGCGAGCATTGCGATATCAAATGGCGTGTCGATATTGCCGTGTGGTGCTGTAGTTCCAAACTCATTTGTTGGCGTTGTTGGTGAGTATTGACCACCAGTCATGCCATAAATATTGTTGTTGAACACAATTGTAGTGATATCGATGTTGCGCCTTGCTGCGTGAATTAAGTGGTTCCCGCCAATAGCTGTCGCATCGCCATCGCCAGAGATAACAATTACTTTTAAATGTGGCTTAGCGAGTTTTACACCTGTAGCAAAGGCCAATGCACGGCCGTGCGTGGTGTGTAGCGTGTTAAAATCCAGGTAGCCAGGGGCACGCGACGAACAGCCAATGCCCGATACCACAGCAACGTCGTCTTTTTCCCATCCAAGCTCTGCAATGGCCTTAACAAGAGAATGCATGATGATACCATGACCACAACCTGGGCACCAGATATGTGGCAGACGATCTTTTCTAAAATATTGATCTACATATTGATTGTTTTCCATTACATGACCTCCTCGAGCTTCTTGAGAATGTCGGCAGGTGTAACCACTTCACCGTTTGCACGGCCAACATGGTAAACTTCTGTAGCGCCTTTAACAACACGCTCCACCTCTAGCACAAGCTGTCCGAGATTCATTTCTGCAACGACAATACCTTTTACACGCTTTGACAACGCTACCACTTCTTTGTGTGGGAAAGGCCAAATTGTAATCGGTCTAAACATGCCCACTTTATGCCCTTGCTCTCTCATTTTGTTAACTGCGCTACGTGCAGAGCGCGCAGTAGAACCATAAGACAACACAATGTAGTCTGCATCTTCTGTTAAGTAGTTCTCAAATGTGACAATGTCATCGTAGTTATTGGAAATTTTGCTCATGAGGTGATCGAGCATCTTGCCAGCATTTTTGGTGGAGTTTGAAGGGAAGCCATATTCGTCGTGGAATAGGCCAGTAACGTGGTAACGGAAACCTTCGCCGAAACCTGCCATGCGCCCAACGATTTCACCCTCTTTTACGCCATAAGGACGATAATCGGCCTCATTCGCCTCTGGTCTTAAACGATCTATAACCTCTAGTTCGCCCGGTTCTGGTATTTCAATGCGCTCTCGCATGTGACCGACAACTTCATCCGTCAATAGAATGACGGGCATACGATATTTTTCTGCGAGATTAAACGCGCGTACAGTCTCTGTGAATGTTTCTTTAACACTAGATGGACACACCGCAATAACGGGGTGATCACCGTGAGTGCCCCACATCGCCTGCATCACATCACCTTGTGCTGGCGCAGTTGGCAGGCCAGTAGAAGGGCCTCCACGTTGAACATTTACTATGACAAGTGGCACTTCTGCGATTGCAGCATAGCCAATATTTTCTACCTTTAGCGAGAAACCAGGGCCAGATGTTGCAGTCATTGACTTTAACCCTGCAATTGAACCGCCTATAGCAGTTGCAATACCCGCAATTTCGTCTTCCATCTGAATAAACTTACCACCATAGTAAGGGAGTTTCTGAGCAGATACCTCTGCCACTTCTGTTGAAGGTGTAATTGGGTAACCCGCATAAAACTTCATACCCGCATACAGCGCCCCTTCTACACAGGCTTCATTGCCTTGCATCAGCTTTACTTTCTTAGTGCTCATTAATTTTTACCTCCTAAGAAAATAGCAAAATCAGGACAGCGCTGTTCACACTGACCACACTTAATGCAGTCGTCAGGCTTTGCCATGTAAATTTTATCTTTTTCGTCTAGTGCCAAGCACTGCTTTGGGCAGAAAGCCACGCAAATACCACAGCCCTTACACCAATCTCTTTTAAATTTAACTTCTAGATCATCACGATTCACAGCCAAGGGAATCCTCCTTTTTCTTCGCCAGCGCGGCTCGCCGCCACGCTTTGAAAACGTTTTCTTCGCTATTTTTTTGAAGCAGCTTCTAAAGGCACAAAAGTTCCAATTAGTCGCTGCTAAGTTTTATTTGCGAAAGATTTAACACTTAACTCAATCATAACACATAAACCTTAAAATGCAAGTCACATTTCATTTTTGCAAGAAGTATTTATGCATTCTGCAATTCATTATGCATAATGAATGCCACCATATTTAAATAACGGTATAATTGTATACTAAACGCGCTATACTAGGCACGATTTTGCAATAAGCGCCAAGATAAAGCTTCATATTGCGTAGAATCTTCCCAGGAAACACCAATGGGGACCAAGGTGGCAAAACCCTTTTTAAGCAGTTTAAAATCCGTATTTTCTGCCTCACTATAATCCAACGAGAGGCCATCAAAGTTGATGTCAAAACCTGGTCCATGATCTGCAGCTGGTGTGCAGTGAATAAGCTCCTGATAGCGCACATCTCCAGGGACTGCCAAAACCATTTCTATCTCTGTAACACCAAGTGGATAATTGACATTATAAAAATAGGGTCCAGCCTGATGTACACATTCTAACAACCACAAAACATGTTCTGCTGCAGGTAAAAAATCGATGTGCTTAAGACGTTTAGGATTAGTCAGCGACAGTGCAATTGCATTTTGCTGCAGGCGATGTGCCTCATGCGCGGCGGCAAAAGTACCAGAATATATGACTTCTGTGCCAATATTGCCACCATTGTTTATCCCCGAAAGCACCACATCGAAGGGAATCTCTTGAAACAGGTAGATGAGCGCAATTTTTGCACAGTCAGCGGGTGTGCCCCAAATACGATAGGCCTTCTCAACACCTGGAATATGTTCTTCTTCTACATGAATAGATGACTTTAATGTAATTGCATGGCCCATGGCACTCATGCCTTCATGGGGCGCTGCAACAAAAACCTCGTGGCTGACCTTTAAAACATCTATGAGTGTGCGTATACCTGGTGCATCTATGCCATCGTCGTTAATCACGAGAATTTTCATATGGGTCTCCTTTTTATATCCTTAACCACCGACTTATCATATAGTCGGTGCATGTAAAGCGACTAGAGCCCGCTTTTCTAGAATGAAGGTGTGAGGGGGCGCATTTTGGTGATTGACAAACTGATAGTGGAGCACATCGGCGATTTGCTGAGGCTGACTTTTGAGCCACGCTTCAATAACCTGTGCCTCTTTTTCGCCCTCGGTATGACCGGGATAGACAGTCACCATCAGGATGCCGCCAATCTTAAGACAATCAAAGGCTTGGCAAATGCCCTCTAAAGTAGTCTGAACCATGGTGGTAATGCTTTTGTCGCCTGAGGGCAGATAGCCTAAGTTGAAAATCGCCAAGTCGATGGGCTCTTTCACATAATGGACGATGTTTTCATGGCCAACGCCAATAAGTGTGGCTCGCTCCGCAGCCTCACCTATAGCGCATTCCAACTTCTTTGCGGTAATTTCTATGGCCTCATTTTGTATGTCGAAGCCATATAACCTGCCATTAGGTGCGCTTTTTTCTAAAAGAAACAACGCGTCGTTACCTTTACCTAGGGTTGCATCGATTGCCACCATGCCAGGAAAACACAAGTGCTCTAAAAAGATGCGATTCACATGCGTTGCGGTTTTTAGCTTTCTCTCTTGCATGCTCAATCTGCCTTTTTTCGCTTTGACTTACAAGCTGTCTTGAAGTACTCGGGAAGAAATGCCACGTGGGTTAAACTTGGTTTTGCTTCTAGTTCAGAAAAAGCCAAACGTTCACCTTCGTTAATGCGGTCAAAGCCGATGGCATCCATAAAGCTGTTGGCCTCGCCCTTAGCACAGTCCTCACTGAAAACGACAGATATCCCTCTCAACTCGGCCATATTGAGTAGCGCTTTAACAAGACCATCTCCCATTTGCTTACCACGCATACTTGAGCAGATTAATACATAGGACAACTTCGCCGTATTTTCACTAAGGGTTTGATAAGCTGCAAACCCGTATATTTGATTGTCGATTTCTAAGAGCATGCTGTTGTGAATATAAGCCATATGCGATGCAAGCAGCTCTTGATGCTTGGTAAAAAAGTCTGTAAGCAAGGGCAGATCCGTATGTTTAACTTCGCGGTATAAGAACATTTGAGTTATCCTTTCTATTTCGTCAAACCCAGTATAGAGGCGCACCCTAAAATTGTCAATCAAAGGCCCATTTTTTAACATCAAAAAAACACAGCCAAACTCTTGACATTACACGAATTGATGATATATTTATATAGACAAAAAGTCCGCTAACGCCACCCCAGAGGTGGCGTTTTATTTCAAGGAGGTCCGCCATGGATTTATGGTACAGTGAAGCGCATACTGAAAATGCGAAAATCTCTCTTCGTGTGAAAAAACACCTATTTTCTGACGAAAGCCCCTTTCAAAAAGTCGACGTAATGGAAACTTATGAATATGGCAACTTAATGACCCTAGACGGTCTGGTAATGGTAACAGAAAAAGACGAATTTGTATATCACGACATGATCGTACATCCAGCTGTGGCTGTACATCCAAACCCAAAGCGCGTTTTAGTCATAGGCGGCGGCGATGGTGGTACAGTTCGCGAACTCGTTAGACACGAAGGCATCGAACATATCGACATGGTAGAAATCGACAAAATGGTATGCGATGTGGCCCGCGACTTCTTTCCAACAGTATCAAGTGCCCTCGATCATCCAAAGGTTCATCTCTACTACGAGGATGGCGTCAAGTGGATGGAAGATAAAGTTAACCACTACGATATCATCTTAATCGATTCTACAGATCCTGTAGGTCCTGGCGAAGGCTTGTTCACAACAGAGTTCTACAACAACTGCTATAAGGCACTCACAGAAGATGGCATTCTAGTGAATCAAAACGAAACCCCTATCTACGAAGAGTTCTTTAAAGTAGGTATAAGCTCAAATATTAAGCTCAACAAAATGTTTCCAATCGTTGAAGTATATCAGGCCGTTATACCAACATACCCAGGTGGTTACTGGTTGTTTAACTTCGCCTCTAAAAAGCACCATCCTCTAAACGACTTTTCTGCAGCAAAATGGACGGAAAAAGGTTTAAAAACAAAGTACTACAATGCAGATTTACACCGCGGTGCCTTCTGCCTACCTAGCTATGTTAAGGAGAAATTCGAGAATGGATCTCTTTAATCGCTATCAGTTTATAGGCTGTGAGTCAGATTTTGAGGATGCTGAAATTGTACTCTTTGGCGCACCCTTCGACGGTACGGTTTCTTA
>CALFXQ010000068.1 GCA_937958285.1 uncultured Fusibacter sp.
TGCCTTTATAGTCTTTAGGCACCGAATGTGGTCCAAGGTAAGTGACCACAATATCCATCGGGTGCATGCCCTGGAGCGCCTTATAAGCTTTTAACTGCTTAAGCTCAGTATCTTTAAAGAGACCATAGCCCGACTTGCCCTCAACGGTTGTCACCCCAAAGTGAAGCATGCTGTTGAGTCTCTTGACACCCACATCGACAAGCTCTTGAAATGAAGCAGCATCGGTAGCTTTAACCGAACTCGCAATGCCGCCACCCTTCTCCATGATATCGACATAGCTCTGACCTTGTAAGCGCCAGCCATATTCATCCGCTCTAAAACCACCAAACACAAAATGAGTGTGCGAATCTACAAAACCAGGCATCACCGTTTTACCTTGCGCATCGATGACCACATAATCTTCTTCATTCAGTTGAATGAGCACATCTTCAGTTTTGCCCACATGAGTAATGATACCATCTACCGCCGCAACTGCGCCATCGTAGATCACATGCAAATCACCCATAGCCGCACCACACTTGGCGCTAAAACCCGAACAAGTCACCAACTCAGATGCATTTTTTATCAGAATCTTGCTTCCTTGTGGATTCATATTGACCCCTATTCCATCATGCGCTTTTCTAGCACTTGATCCATCGAGAAGTTTTCAACACCCAAGTACCATTCGGCAGTTCTCACCATAGCTTCCATAGGCACCAAGCCAATGACCTCAGAACCAATCACATTCACACCATAGCGCTTTGCTTCAATCTTAATCAACTCGAAGGCTCTGTAAAGTGGTGTTTTAGTAAAATCCGTCATATTCATGGAGACTTGCGTAATGCCGCGCTCAGGCATATCGATGCCGATACCCTTAACGAATCGTAGGCCACCGCTCAAGTGGCGCACATTTTTGGCAATCGTATTGGCGATCTCTAAATTTGGCGTGTCGAGCAAAACATTGAAGGCTACAAGTGGCATTCTCGCGCCCACAGCAGTTACCCCATAGGTCGCATGCACCTCTGTGCCATAGTCTAAAGTCCACTGAGGCGTTTTAACTTTCTCGAACATGCCCTCGAACTGACCCTTTCTTACATTGGCCAAATTCTCTCGATCTGGATGCGTTGCAGCTTTCTCGTACAGAAATACAGGCACGCCGTGCTCTGCTTGCATCGCTTCTGCCGTTTCTTTAGCGAGGGCCACACACTCTTCTATGGTCACGTTTTTAATAGGAATAAATGGAATAACGTCGACTGCGCCCATGCGTGGGTGCTGGCCTTCGTGCTTTGTCATATCAATCAATTCCTTTGCAAGACCAACTGCCTCTAAAAGCGCTGCTTTAAGGGGCTCAGCCTCGCCCACCAACGTCACAACACTGCGATTGTGGTCTTTGTCGCTAGAATAATCCAGTAGTTTAACGCCCTCTTTGCCTCTAAATGCATTGAGAATTTTTTCGAGTTTTTCTAAATCGCGGCCTTCTGAAAAGTTAGGTACACATTGAATAATCTTAGACATTTTTTCCTCCAAAGAATCATCTCTTAATGATTGTGATTTGCCAACCAATCTATGACTACTTAAAGCAGTCTTCGTAATGCTTTGAAACCAACGAATCGACTAAATCTTCTTTTGCCACATAGGGAATGGTAATGTGGTCGGTACCCTGGTGCATTTGATTGTATTCCACACACGTTTCGATACCATGCTCGTTGCGGGCCCAGTTTCTTCTTGCCACACCAATCATAGTGTCCCATGGCATCGCACGGCGCAAGATGCGGTCTACGCGTTCCGAGCCGTCGAGCACCATGCCAAATCCACCATTGATGGATTTGCCTATGCCCACGCCACCACCATTGTGAAGGGCGATCATCGACATGCCGCGTGCGGCATTGCCTGCAAAACACTGAACGGCCATTTCAGCCATAATGTTTGAACCGTCTTTGATATTTGAGGTTTCTCTGAAGGGTGAATCTGTACCACCGGTATCGTGGTGATCTCTTCCTAGCATTACAGGGCCGATCTCGCCTTTTCTCACCATGTCGTTAAACTTCAGTGCAATATTCATGCGACCTAGCGCGTCTTGGTAGAGTATGCGCGCCTGTGTGCCCACAACCAACTTATTCTTTTCTGCATCGCGCACCCATACATAGTTGTCGCGGTCTTGGCCGCGGCGATTTGGATCGATGCAGTGCATGGCCGCCATGTCTGTTTTTCTCAAGTCCTCGGGCTTTCCAGATAAACAGACCCAGCGGAAAGGACCATAGCCGTAATCAAAGAGCATTGGGCCCATAATATCTTCCACGTAAGAAGGGAAAATAAAGCCTTCCGATTCGTCTACGCCACTTTTTGTAATTTCCTTGATGCCCGTATCGTAAACGGCTTTCATAAAGGCGTTGCCATAATCGAAGAAATATGCACCCTTGTCGACCAGTGCCTTTACAATTTTGTAGTGCAACTGAAGGGTTTCGTTAACGCGGCGCACAAACTCGGGTTTGTTTTTTCCAAGCATTTCGGTGCGCTCGTCGAATGTCATACCTACTGGGCAATACCCGCCATCGTATGGCACATGGCAAGATGTTTGATCCGACAACAAATCGATTTTCACGTTGTGGTCGAGGGCGTATTGCAATAGGTCTACCACATTGCCGTGGAAGGCGATTGCTCGGCCTTCGCCCTTTTGCATATACACTTTCGCTTCGTTAAATGCCGCCTCGCATGAGTCGGTGTAGCTATCGACCCAACCTTGTTCGTGGCGCGTGATTACGCGACTAAGATCTACTTCTGCAATAATGCCCACGCCATTTGCGATTTTAACGGCTTTACCTTGAGCGCCGCTCATGCCGCCCAGACCAGATGTGACGTAGAGCACGCCTGCTAAATCTTGATCACCAGTGATGCCGAGCTTCAAGCGCCCTGCATTCATGACCGTGTTAAATGTACCGTGTACAATGCCCTGAGGGCCAATATACATCCAACCGCCAGCTGTCATTTGACCGTAGTTAGCCACGCCCATTGCCTGAGCTTTATTCTGCCATTCTGGGTTGTCGTACATGCCAATCATAAGCGAATTGGTGATAATGACACGTGGTGATTCAGGTGCTGATCTAAAGAGTCCAAGGGGATGACCACTCATTACGACGAGTGTTTGATCTTGGGTCATCACTTCAAGGTATTTTTTAATCAATTGATACTGCATCCAGTTCTGACAGACCTGCCCTGTTTCGCCATAAGTGACGAGTTCGTAGGGATATAGGGAAATGGCAAAGTCCAAGTTGTTGTCGATCATTACTTGAATCCCTTTGGCTTCTGTGCATACGCCCTTGTATTGATCAATTGGAAGTCCGGTTATATTGCCTACTGGTCTGTAGCGATAGCCATAAATACGTCCGTGGGTCTTTAGCTCTTCCATAAACTCAGGCGCCAGCGTCTCATGAAGTGCTTCTGGAATGTAGCGAAGCGCATTCATCAGCGCTGTCTTAGTCTGATTCTTAGTCAGCGTGAACTCGCGCTTTGGCGCACGGCGAATGCCCGGCAAGAAACTTGGATACTCCGGAAGTGTAGCATCTAGTTTAATCGTCATTGCATCTTGAATGTCAAAGTTTGAAATCATTAAATCCTCCTAAATACCGCGCGCTTTAATCGCTGTTAACATGTCTTTTGTCATTAAATCCAAGTCGAACTTTGGCGACCAACCCCACTCTTCGCGCGCCGCGCTGTCGTCTAAGGTGTTTGGCCAAGAATTGGCGATAGCCTGACGTATGGGATCTACCTGATAATCCATTGTGAAGTTAGGCATCACTTTTTTAATTGAAGCGGCTAACTGCTCAGGATCAAAGCTCATTGCTGTGATATTATATGCATTTCGATTTTTTAGTTTAGCACCATCAGCTGCCATAAGCGTTAATACCGCATCTATGGCATCTGGCATATACATCATGTCCATAAAAGTGCCTTTGTCGATATAGCTTGTATAATGGCCATTCTTAATCGCTTCAAAGTAAATATGCACCGCATAATCTGTGGTGCCACCACCGGGGAGCTTTTTGTGTGAGATAATGCCAGGAAAGCGCACGCCGCGCGTGTCCACACCATACTTTTGAAAATAGTAGTCGCACAGTAATTCACCAGCCACTTTAGATACGCCATAAATGGTGGTTGGCCTTTGTATGGTCACTTGAGGTGTTTGATCTTGCGGTGTAGTTGGCCCAAATGCAGCGATTGAGCTCGGCACAAATACCTTGAGTTTTTTTTCTTTAGCCAAATCGAGGACAAATTTTAGGCCGTCCATATTGACTTTCCAGAGTAAGTCTGGATTTTTTTCGCCCACTGCAGAAAGTAGTGCAGCTAAGTGATACACTTCGCTAATGTGATGCTTTTCTACCACTTCGCCAATTGCCCGTGGATCTGTTACATCGAGTGCCTGATACGTGTATGGACTTTTGCCACCTTCCATCACATCTGTGACGACAATATTTTCGCTGCCATATTGTTTTGCCAAAGCATCTGCTAACTCTGTACCAATTTGACCAAGTGCTCCTGTTAATAGGATTTTACCCATGCCCCACCTCATCTTCTATTTTGCGGACTAGCAAGCGTTTTCATCACAATGTTATCTACTATAGTCTATCCTTACACCCTTTAAAAATCAATTCAACTTTACCCAGTTAAAGAAGTCTATAATCTTTCTTTTGAGCGTATTACCGCGTATCCTAATAATCCCCTTAAAATTTATAATTTATCGAGATAACCTCATGCTTTTGGGTAAAAGAGAAATATACCATCCAATATATAACGAGGTGCCCAATGTTAAAAATTGATCAAAAGCTTATGACTCAAGTCCCCGAGATAGACACCGAGCACGAAGAACTTATTCAACGTGCAGAAAAGCTGATGGCTGCCTATCAAAACGGAGATCCCCAACAAGAGATTATTAGACTCCTCGCATTTTTACAAACCTATGTGGTAGAACACTTTCAAAACGAAGAAGCGCTTCAATTAAAGTGGCAATACCCAGAGATGGCGCACCACCAAAAGATACACGACGAGTTTAAAAGAGACGTTACCGCACTTTATAAGGACATTGTCGAAAATGGACTTACATTAGAAAGCCGGTTAAAATTTAACTACCTGATCAACGATTGGATTTATAAACACATCGGCGATGAAGATAGAAAGCTCGCAGAATTTATACGCGCATCTCAATAAGCATGTTCTGGCGTGTCGTTGCAATTTTTAATTGCCACTCTACAAACAACTCCCTCAACTGACCATAATGTTGGCATTTGAGGGAGTTTTATTTGAGTTGCTCTATGTGTTTATATTGACCATGCTACTGCTTTCTTAGAGAATTTGAAAAATAATTGCAGCAATGACAGTCGGCGCAAGGGCAAATGCCATCAACCAACCCGCATCTATGCCTGTATCAAAGTACTCCTTGAGAATAGATTGACCAATGGGATTCGGTGCATTGGCAATAATCGTCAAGCCACCACCTGTAATGGCACCTGCCACAACGGCGTATTTCATGGTGTCTGACAAATTGGGCACCAATGTACTGAGATAGGTAATCGCTGCGTTGTCATTAAATGAAGTGAGTATAATTGAAGCTAGATTGAGGGCCAAAGGCGGCAAGTTACCTAAAATTGGCGCAATCCACCATTCTTGAAGGGTACCATGTACCACCAATCCCGCTAAGAAAAAACCGACTAGAAGTGCTGGCTTTAGGTCGATTCTATTTTGATAGAAGGCAGTCACCTGATAGAAACCCAAGTAGAACAAAAATCCACTCAAGAAAAGCACAGGCTCATGAGCGTTGAAAATTGTCCACAACATAAAGAGTACATGAACGCCCATAATCCAGTATGGCACGCGGTCTTCTCTTTGATCCCAGTGCAAATCTAAGTATGGTGGTTTCTCCTCTTCAGATAGTAACCCCGGAATGGTTCGTTGCAGCTCTTCAGTTGTGATGCCATCAAATTTTTCGTCAATTGCATTATTCACATCGTATATCTCTAGCTCTTGCGCCGTGAGTTTCATGCGGGCCAGTTCCTTAATATTCTCTTTGAGAATAAACGAAAATGCCTTTAGTTCACTGGAAAAACCCATGCGCTGGTCGATATTCTGTTCAAGATCTTCATAGAGCTTTTCGAGCTCTTTTTTACTAATAAAGCGGTGCTGAATATGACGTTTAAACTGTAAGTCTTTATAGGCACCCTTAAGTGCTAGAAAATCCCTTCTTAAAAGAACAAAGTATAAAAGTGTGCCTATGCCAATGGCGATAATCGATTTCCATCCAAAATTCATAAACATAAAGGCGATATCCCAGTTCCATGCCCCTGCTACCATTAACACCGGCGGCGATGCAAAGTTGGTCATGGCCCCACCTACCGAAATATTCACAAACAACAAGGCCAATGTTGCATATTTTAGTCTCTTCGATGGGTTAAGTACAAAGAACTTATCTGCCAACAAGAGTGCACATATGGTCATTGCTGCAGGCCCTGTGATAAACGAACTCAAAAAAGCTGATAGCAATAAAATAGACAACCACCAAGCTTCAAGCGTATCGCCCACTACTTTTACAATTCGCCACATGATTAACTCGAATAACTTGATCACTGGACGGCTGGAGGCGATCGTCATAATAACAATAATGAACAAGGGGTCTTTATATGATAAACTATCGACATACACCACGAAGGAATGCCAGTCATAGAAAAATGCGATAGCCATTGCCAGCACCACTGCCCATAGGCCAAATACAACTTCTACTTCTCCAAGTGTATGATATAAAGCGGCAGACATGGAATGGGCGTGTTTATCGCGCAGGCCTTGATCTTGCTTTAACTTGAATCTCTGCTCAGCAGCGTGGGCAAGTCGATGAAATTTGCTTGTGAGTAGCGAATGGATAATCGCTAAAAAAAACACAGTGGTTGCCACCACATTGAAGGGTGCAACTTGTATGCGATTAGATAATATCTCGCCAATACTCATGCCCGATTCATTCCCATAAACTTGTGCCTCTATTGGAAAATTGCTTGTTTGCTGTCCTTCGTCACTGTTGGCAAATAAAAATCCAACACCACACAAACTTAACAGCACCACTACCCCGAATATCGCAACGAGTCTTTTCATAAGTATAACCTGTAACAATGAATTGCGGCATCTTGCCGCTGTGAATCTTAAATATATATACCCCATTTATTTCACTTACTCATTATACACAAATTTCATTAATAAAAATGAAACTAAATCGGAAAATTCTCAATTGAAATTTAGAGTTGAAATTAATCCTTAAATTGGCTCATAAAGTGTTATTAATCAATGAATTAGAGAGGTCTAATATGCAAATCACGCTTATTACTGTGGGAAAAGTTAAAGAGAAGTTCTTTGTAGATGCTGCAGATGAATACATTAAACGTCTTAGTAAATACTGCAAACTCACATGCATTGAAGTATCCGACGAAAAAGCCCCCGAAAGTTTGTCAGAGGCACAAATGGTTCAGATTAAGGACAAAGAAGGCGATCGCATTTTAGCTAAAGTCAAAGATAGCGATTACCTTATCACCCTAGAAATAGATGGTCGGCAAATGAGCTCCGAAGGATTCGCCCACACTGTCGAACAACTCGCACTATCTGGAAAATCAAGTCTCGCCATTGTGATTGGAGGCAGCCTTGGGCTCTCCGATGCAGTCAAAAAAAGAAGTCAACTGGCCCTTAGTTTTGGCAAGATGACCTTGCCGCATCAGCTGATGAAAGTCGTTCTTTTAGAGCAAGTCTACCGGGTTTTCAGAATTATTAAGAGCGAACCGTACCATAAATAGGTGCGGTTTTTTTATTTGTACAAATATATGCGGGAATTTCATAATCCCTTAAGTTGATTCTTAAGGCAGAAGGCAGTTCGTATTCTCATGAATTTGACAGAAGTAAGCATGAGTGAAAGATTGCGTAAAAAGGGTGATATACTTATTTTTGTTAGGAGGTATTATATTGAAATATATGAATAGTAGTGATGTTTTACCGAAAGAACTGATTGATGAAATCCGTAAGTATGTAGATGGCGTCTATATTTATATTCCAGTAAACGAAGAACGCAAGTTTGTTCGGTTAATAAGTGAACGACAAAAGGGGTTTGAGATTAGAAATAGACGCATTTATAACGATTACCTTTATGGTAAAGCATTTAAAGTTATTGCCAACGCATTTTTTCTTTCAGAGAAAAGCATTCGAAGAATCGTACTTGAGAAAAAAAGGGAAATGGAAAGTAAAATGGATAAATTATTAGAGACTTTAAAAGAATGGCAGTTAGAAGGAGAACTAAAGCAATTAAATGATACATCATGGCGTGTTGCTGATAACTATGTCATCAAAGAGTATCATGATGTTTCTATGCTAAAGAGAAACGCAGAAATGTTTAAGGTATTATTAAACGTGGGATTACCTGTACCTGAAGTAGTTCAAACTGCTGAGGGTAAAGATTTTTTTGAAACTGAGGGAAGAAGTTTCTTAGTAACAAAAAAGTTAAAGGGAGCGATGGTCGAAGAGGTTCAATCTTTAAGTAATGAATGGTTTTATCGATTTGGTAAGACAATTGGCGAGCTACATCGGGGCTTCAATCAGTGTCAAGATACTATGTGCTATTGGAATAACAGTCTTCTGGAAGAAATGAAAGGTTGGGTTAGTGATAATCTCGAAAAGTATAGTCCTGATTTTCTTGATCTAATGGATGCACAAGATCAGATTAATTGCTTAAGTGACGTTTATAGTGACTTACCAAAGCAACTGATTCATCGCGATGTGCATGTTGGTAACTTTTTATTTGATGGTGACGCGTTTACAGGGTATGTTGACTTTGATTTGAGTCAAAGTAATATTAGGATTTTTGATCTATGTTATTTCTTAATGGGTCTGATTTGTAAAGAAAGTGGTGGAAAGAATTATGACCAGCGTTGGTTCACGCTAGTGAAAGAAGTAACCTTAGGTTATGATCAAGTGATATCGCTTACACCGGTAGAAAAACAAAGTATGCCAATAGTAATGATGAATATCGAGTTACTATTTTGTGCATATTTTCTGGGTCAGGAGGATGAACGTCTTTCTAGAGATGCGAGTGAGTTATTCTATTTTGTTAAAGGGAATGAAGAAAGAATTAAGTCTATATTAACTTAAGTCCAAAATGCAATCGTGTTCATGTGGCATTGAAGGTCAAGAACAGGACGGCGCTGTAAAATATACATTGTATATTACAGCACCACCCTATATAATTTTAATAAAGAAGGAGTTGATAAACATGTCAAATATACGACCGGTTTCTGATTTAAGAAATTATAACGATGTTTTAAATGCCTGCAAAGAAAATGCCCCTGTTTATCTGACCAAAAAGGGACGAGGTAAATATATACTTATGGATATTGAAGATTATGAGAAAATGAAAGCCACTCTAAAATTGATGGCGCACATAGAAGAAGGTGAAAAATCCGCCAGGGATGAAGGTTGGCTTTCTATGGATGCTATTGAATCAGCCCTAGGATTATAACTATGTATACGATTCAATTTTCACCCTTGGCAAAAGAAGATCTGATGAAAATCAAAGTTTATTTAGAGGAAGAATTTGATGTAAAAATTGCTTCCGAAAAGATAAAACAGTTACTAATAAGTATCAGACGGTTTGAAGCATTTCCATTAATGGGTAGGCCACTGTTTAATGTCATCGATATACCAACTGATTATATGTATTTTGTCATAGAGAA
>CALFXQ010000069.1 GCA_937958285.1 uncultured Fusibacter sp.
ACCGCATTGTAGGGCTCTCTCTTTTTGTTTCAATAACGGCAACGCTCGTGGCGACTTTAGTTGGTGTGCCACTGGGGATTTGGATTGGATTAAAGCAGTTTAGAGGGAAGGGAATCGTCAAGCTCCTGCTTTCTACTGCGATGGGCATTCCTCCCGTTGTTCTTGGTTTGGTGGTGGTACTCGTTCTGGCTAGAAAAGGACCTCTTGGCAGCTTGGGGCTCTTGTTCACTGCCCAAGCGATGCTTATCGCTCAAATCATACTGGTGCTTCCCATTATTGCTGTAGGTGCAATGGAGGCGGCAGCACTAAAAGGCAAACCCATTTACGAGCTGATGTGTACCCTGGGTTTAAAGCCCATGGAGCGCGTCTTTAGATTGATTTGGGAGCTGAGGAGCAGCGTCGCTTTGGCAATTTTAACGGCGTTTGGCCGTGCGATTTCAGAAGTGGGTGCGGTGATGTTGGTAGGTGGCAATATCAAGGGACATACCCGGGTTATGACCACTTACATTGCCACTCAAAACAGCATGGGCAACTTCTCGAATTCGATTGCCATGGCCATCGTGTTGTTGACCATTGCCCTTATGGTGAATGCGCTGGTGCACAGTTTATCGGGAGGTTTACATGGACATTCGGATTGAAGCCATAAGCCATAAGTACCGAAAGACGCGGGTGCCAGTTCTGGATGGGGTCACTCACGATTTTTGCTCGGGCTGTATTCATGGAATCTTTGGCGATAACGGCACGGGAAAAACCACCTTGTTGCGTTTAGTCGCCGGTCTTGAACCCTTGCAAAAAGGCGCCATTTTGGTGGGTGGACAAAGCGTCACGCTAAGCCGGGTACGATCTGAAGGTATCGTTTATGTGGCCAGTAAACCTGTTGTATTGACGGGTTCTGTGCTCCACAACGCTACGGTTGCGCTAGTCTCTAGAGGCATGTCTCGGGAAGAGGCCAGTAAGCGCGTGGAGCCCCTTATGCAGCGCCTCGATCTGTGGCGACTTAGAGATCAATTGGCGAGTACTTTATCGTCGGGAGAAGGTCAAAAGTTGGCCATTATAAGGGCCATTGCCCTCAATCCTAAAGTGCTATTGGTGGATGAACCCACTGGAAATGTAGATGTAGCCATGACTGAACAAGCGGAAGAGATGATTCGCGCCTTGGTGCTAGAGCAGGGGGCGACTGTGATTTTGGTTTCTCACGATTTAGAGCAACTAAAGCGTATGTCTGATAAGAGTTGGCGTATGCGCGTGGGCGGTCATATCGCGATGGAAGAGGTGGGTGTATGTTAAAAGTCGTCACTGTGGACAAGGGAATTCAGCTTATTGCCGAGCGCTTTTCTTTTGGGGGTCAGAGTGAGTGGGTGCCGTTGGCGCAAGCGGTGGGAAGACGTGCGGCACAGGTGATAAAAGCGGGGTTTCCCGTACCGCATTACCGAAGATCTACAGTAGATGGCTATGCGGTGCGCGCTGTGGATATTGTAGGTGCCTCTGAGTCTTCTCCTGCACTTTTGCCCATGGCCTTTGCGGTAGACATGGGGGTTGCTGCTCCTAGTGCGCTGCAACCTGGGACTTGTGCCTATGTGCCCACTGGAGGCCATGTACCCGATGGTGCCGATGCCATGGTCATGGTGGAGTATACGCAGACTTTTGGCGATGAACGCGTCATAGAAAAGGCCGTTGCCTCTGGTGACCATATTGTTCAAATTGGCGAAGATGTGCGGATAGATCAGGTGCTTGTAGAAGAAGATTTGTATATTGCCCCAAAGCATCTGGGCTTATTGAGCACCTTGGGCTACACCCATATTCCCGTTCGCAGGCAATTGACTTGTGTGGTTTTGGGTACTGGCGATGAGATTAAAAGGCCTCCTCAGTGTAACCCCAATGAAGTGCCCTTAAGAGAGGCGAACCACTTTGGCATATACGATGCCAACAATATGTTGGTGTCTACAAGCGTGAACCAGTGGGGTGTTTCGGTGGTGCGCGATGACTTCTTAGCCGACACGCCGGAGGCTTTTTCGGAGGCCATCGCCTATTGGAATAAACGCGTCGACGTGGTGTTCTTGTCTGGCGGCAGCTCGCAAGGGGTTAAAGATCTCACTGAAAAGTCTATTGCAAAGCTTCCAAATGCACAGATGCTTCTTCATGGCTTGGCAATCCAACCGGGTAAGCCTACAATTGTGGGCTGTACCGACAGCACTTTGTACATTGGACTTCCGGGGCATCCGGGGGCGTGCTATACAACCCTGCGCGTTTTTGTGGAGCCCCTACTGGTGGCGCTAAACGCCCCATCTGCAGTCGCGCATTTTGGTTTAAACCCAACTGAGGCGATGGCGGCGCTCATGGCTAAGCTTGGTTTAAAATCCGCTTATGTGCAAGTGGACTTTAGCTTACACGGGGCCTCAGGGCGTACTGTTTACCAATTGGTTACAATCAAGAGCGCGGGTGAACGCACAATTGCCTCTGCTGTTTATGGAAAATCGGGCATGGTCAGTGCCCTTGCCGCATCGGATGGCTATGTGGTGCTACCCCACGACAAAGAGGGCTATAGACCTGGCGACCTTGCACTTGCCGTTTATTGGTAGGAGGATATATGCGAAACGTATTTCTTAAAACACTGCCATTAGACGAGGCGATTCACTTAGTGGCATCACTCACACCCCTTAAGCGCCAAGTGGAGCTATGCCCATTGGCAAACTGCCTGCGCCTCGAGACGGCTGAACCGCTCTTTGCAAGGCTCTCCAATCCCAATTACAATGCATCTGCCATGGATGGCATCGCCGTTGTCGCAGATGCGACCTTGGGTGCCAGTGAAACCCAACCGCTAAGACTTAAGCATGGCCTCGACTTTGTATGGGTCAATACGGGACATGTGATTCGAGCGCCCTACAATGCGGTGATTATGGTTGAAGATGTCGAAGCGTGCGAGGCTGAGGATGTATGGATTCGGCAATCTGCATATCCTTGGCAACATGTGCGCATGGTGGGTGAAGACATTGCCATAGGCGATATGATAGTGCCCTCAAAGCGCACCCTTGGCCCACTCGAGCTGGGCGCATTGGCCAGCGCGGGTATTTTAGAGGTACCTGTATACAAACCCTTCACCGTGGCAATCATTCCCACGGGATCAGAAATTGTCAATGACCCCCTCGCGATGGTGCCAGGCACCATTATGGAATCTAACAGCTATATGTTCAAGGGTCTCATTGAAGAAGCGGGGCACCGTGTGCTGGTGTTTCCCGTTGTAAAAGATGTAAAAGCGCTGTTGTCTGAGGCGGTGCTAGAGGCATGTCGCACGAGCGATATGGTCGTGATCAATGCGGGCTCGTCTGCTGGCAGTGAAGATTACACGCGGCAGATTTTAGAAGAACTCGGCACATTGCACTTTCATGGCATCGACATTAAGCCAGGTAAGCCGACCTTGTTCGCCTCGGTTGAGGGGAAGCCGGTCTTTGGAATACCTGGATACCCTGTGTCTGCATTTATCGCCTTCGACGCATTGGTGATGCCTTTACTTAAGCAGGCCGATGTGGGTCAATTCCAAGCGGTTCTTACAAAACCCTTGGTGTCGAGTCTCAAGCACGAGGAGTTTGTACGGGTACAAGTGGGTCGCATCGACAATCGCTATGTAGCGACCCCATTGTCTCGAGGGGCAGGTGCGACAATGAGTCTTGTGAAGGCAAATGCCTTGGTGCGCATTCCCCGCGCTGTAGAGGGTTACCCGGCCGGAGAAGTGGTTACAATCAGTGCGCTGCATCACAAGCGGCCTTTTGAGTCTGCTTTACTCGCCATAGGCAGTCACGACTTGGTGATGGATCTCTTGGAGGATCTTGCGCCTGAGCCCTTTGCGGTTTTGTCGTCTCATGTGGGGAGCTTAGGGGGCTTGTTGGCCCTTAAGCGGCGGGAGTGTCATCTTGCGCCGACGCACTTATTAGAAGATGACGGTTTAAGTTACAACGTGCAATTTGTAAGGCGCTACTTTCCAGATGAACCCATGGTGCTCGTAAAGGGCATTGTTAGACATCAGGGGCTGTATTTGAGACCGCAGATGTGCAACGAAATGGTGGCTGCTGGCATTCTTGCACCTTCCACAGATGGTGGTTTTAGCTATGGGCTTTTGGGCACGTTGGCCCAGGTCTTTGAAAATCGCAGTTTAGTCAATCGACAGAAAGGCTCAGGCACCAGATTGCTACTCGATGCCCTGTTAAAAAGGGCGCAAGTAGAGCCTTTAAACATTATCGGTTACGATTTAGAAGTGCTCACTCATACAGCTGTTGCGCTGGCGGTTCAAAACGGCACAGCGGACTTGGGTATGGGCATTGCGGCGGCGGCAGAGCGCATGCATTTGTGTTTTGTGCCAATGGCCAAAGAAGATTACGACTTTTTAGCGCGACCGAGTTTGTTTGAGGGCGATTTGGGGCAGCAGTTTTTGTCACTGCTTAGAGGGGAAGCCTTTCAAATGGCGGTTAAGGGCTTGAAGGGTTACGATTTAGAGCCCATACGCCTTCAGGAGGTTGCCGATGAGTCAAGCTAATGTGCTACGGCCCTTAAAATACCTCCGATTGTCGGTTACAGATCGCTGTAACTTGCGCTGTAGCTATTGTATGCCCTTGGAGGGTGTGGAAAATCACGGCCATAATAGCACGCTGCGCTACGAAGACTATTTAGAAATTGTAGAAGCGCTAGTACCCCTTGGCCTCGAAAAGGTGCGCATTACAGGTGGCGAACCACTAGTTCGAAAGGGCATTGTGGCATTTGTAGCGAGGCTTTCTAAGGTTGCCGGAGTGAAGTCTGTGGTGATGACAACAAATGGACTCTTGTTGCCACAATTTGCAAAAGCACTCAAAGAGGCAGGTCTTGAGCGTATCAACTTGAGTCTCGATGCCGTCGATGATGGCATTTATAAGCAGATCACTCGGGTGGAAGGCAGTGGCAAAGCTATTGAAGGTTTAAAAGTCGCCGTAGAAGCGGGTCTAACGCCGGTTAAGCTAAATGCCGTTTATATGAAGGGCATCAACGATGGCCAAATAGATGCATTAATGGCCTTGTCTGGACCAAAAGTGCAGTTGCGGTTTATTGAATTGATGCCCATAGGCGAAGCGGCGCTTTGGTCGAAAGATCATTTTGCGCCTGTAGAGACCATACTCGAGGCCCATCCCCATCTTTTGAGGGTGCCCGAATGCGATAGTGGCGTGGCGAAGTACTACCGACATGCTGTTACAAAGGGATTAATTGGAGCGATCACGCCAATTTCAGATCACTTCTGCAGCGCCTGCGACAAAGTGCGCCTCACCTCTGATGGCTTGCTTCGCACGTGTTTACACAGTGATAATGAGGTGGATCTTAAGCCCTATTTAGGGGCAGACGATGGGGGCGCGTCTTTAAGAGCAGCTGTTGTAGAGGCACTTAAAGTCAAACCCTTAAGGCATTACTTGAGTCAAGGCCAAGCGCCGTCTAAGCGCAATATGGTTACAATGGGAGGTTAGCATGTCTTCAGAACTTACACATATCAATGCCCAGGGGCATGCCAAAATGGTTGAGGTGAGCGATAAGACCATTACAAAGCGCACGGCGGTGGCCATTGGCGCCGTCGAAATGTCGGCGCACACCTTCTGGCACTTGACCAATGGCCAAAATAAAAAGGGCGATGTGTTGGCGGTGGCTCAAGTGGCGGGGATTATGGCCGCCAAGCGAACCAGCGACATTATACCCATGTGCCATCCCTTGATGTTGACGGGATGCGATATCGTCTACCGACTCGACCATGAATCGCACACTGTGCATATTGAGGCCACCGTAAAAACCACAGGGCAAACCGGCGTTGAAATGGAAGCCCTCACCGCAGTCGGTGCGACAGCTTTGACAATTTACGATATGCTAAAAGCAGTGGACCAAAATATGATGATCAATGGCATATGCCTCTTGGAAAAACAGGGCGGAAAAAGCGGGCATTATATTAGAGAAACCAATAGCCTGAGGGAGGCGGATAAATGATGACAAAAGGTGCGGTCCTTGGAAAAATTCTGGCTATAAGCATTAGCGAAATAAAGGGTGTTCCCAAAACGCCCATTGACCACTGCACCATGATTGTCGATTTTGGTATCGAAGGCGATGCCCACGGTGGTAAATGGCATCGGCAAGTGAGTTTGTTAGGTGTAGAAAGCGCCCAAAAGGTTGCAGATCAAGGGATGGATGGCATTTGCCATGGCAGGTTTGCCGAAAACATCACCACTGAAGGCATTGTGCTCTATCATTTGCCCGTGGGCACCCACATTTGGCTTGGCGATACCCTGCACGAAGTTACTCAAATTGGAAAAGAATGCCATCATGGTTGTGCGATTAAGGCAACCGTTGGCGACTGTGTGATGCCAAGAGAAGGCATATTCACCCGCGTCGTGACTGGTGGCCCAGTTGCTACAGGCGATGCCATCTATGCAGCGCTAGAGGTGATAGTATGACAAACCACTCAAAAAATGTAAACCACAACTACCTTGTAGGAATAATCGTGGCCAGCGACAAAGGTTCTCGCGGCGATCGACTCGATGCCAGTGGTGCATTGATGGCCATGCGCCTAGAGGAAGTGGGGTTTACGGTGCTCGAGAAGCGCATAGTGCCCGACGAGCAAGATCTACTGGCGGAGGCAATGTGCGATCAGATCGATCGCTTGGGTTGCCATTTGGTACTCACAACAGGTGGCACGGGTTTTTCGATGCGCGATGTGACACCAGAGGCGACGAGGCGTGTCATAGACAGAGAGGTGCCGGGTATTCCGGAGGCCATGCGCTGGATGAGTTATCAAAAGACGCCTAAGGCCATGTTGAGTCGTGCAATTGCAGGCCTTAGAGGGGCTGCACTTATAGTGAATATGCCAGGGAGTCCAAAAGCGGTAGATGAGTGCATGGATGTTTTACTTGAAGCTGTAGGCCACGGGCTCGATATCTTGACGGGAAGCGCATCGGAATGCGCCCAAACCAAATGATAAGTGCGCCGCTGAAGGATAAATGTGCAGATTGTCGTCTCAAATAATAGACATGCCGTCTCATATATGATACTGTGTATCGTATATGAGACGGTTTTTTTTCATGGTGGGCCATTTTGATAGTGGAGATGTTTATGGATAAAAATTTTTTATTTGAGACAATACTCAAGTTCTTAGACGAGGGTGTTTTGGTTGTGGATTTAGAGGCGCGCGTCACATTTTTAAATGAACCCGCTGGCGCGGTAACGGGCATCGATAAAGACAAGGCGATAGGAAAGTCGATCTTCGAAATTTTTCCGGAACTCACTAGGGAAAACAGCACACTTTTTCGCGTATTAAAGACGGGGAAGCCACTGGTGGACTACGTTCAAACCTACACCAATCACCAGGGGCAGACGGTGACCAAGGTTACTAGTACCCTGCCGCTTTATAAAGATGGTCAAGGGGTTGGCGCGCTAGAAATTTACAGAGAAGTGAGCCATTTAAAGAAGTTGATGGAAAGGCTCAACTTGTTAGAGCAACAACTCTACTATAAAAAAAGTGGCCTTAAGGGTCAAACCGCCAATGGCACCCAATATCGGCTTGAGGATATGATCGGCATCAGCGAGAGCGTGGTGCAGCTGAGGGCTTCTATTGCGAGAGTGGCTGACAGCAGTTCTTCTGTACTTGTTTATGGCGAAACGGGGACGGGCAAGGAGCTTGCGGTTCAGAGTTTGCACAATCTCTGCGCAGCGCGCCGGTCGAAGCCCTTTATCGCCCAGAACTGTGCGGCCATTCCTCAGGCACTCCTAGAGAGTATGCTGTTTGGAACGGCAGCGGGCAGCTTTACCGGGGCGCAAGACAAGCCAGGGCTCTTTGAGCTGGCCCATCAGGGGACTTTGTTTCTCGATGAAATCAACGCCCTCGACTGGGATTTGCAGGCAAAGCTCTTAAGGGTGCTTCAGGATGGACAGGTGCGCAGAGTCGGTGCAAGTGCTAGTGTTCAGGTGCAGGTGCGCGTGGTGGCGGCCACTAACGAAGATCCAAAAGAACTTGTCGCCAGTGGTAGGCTTCGTCCAGACCTCTTTTACAGGCTCAATATTATCGCCCTGCGCATTCCGCCTCTTAGGGCGCGCAAGGAGGATATACCGGCTCTTGTTCAGCATTTTATCGAGCTTTACAACTCGAGGATGAAGCTCTCTGTACAGGCGGTGGATGGGGCGTGTATGGCTGCCTTTATGGCCTACCACTGGCCCGGCAATGTACGTGAGTTGCAGTTTGCCATCGAAAGGCTGATGAACTTTGCCAGGGGGCAAGTGCTCAACTACGAGGATCTAGGGGACTTGCTAACGGGCCAACCCCTGTCGCATCAACAGGTACACCCTGCTCCTCAAGGGGCGATACCGCATGTGGGTGGCGCCCTCTCCGATCAACTGGCCGCCTTCGAGCGAGATGTGATTCAGTTGGCACTCGATGAGGCTGGGGGCAATGGGGCCTTGGCCGCTAGAAATTTGGGGCTGCCTAGGCAGACCCTGCACCATAAAATGCGTCGCTTGGGCTTGCAGAAATAGGCATTTTGCCAGGGGGAGCATTGGCGAGCGCTATATTGGCACAGTATTTGCATTATCTGTTATCGGCGTTTTAAACATGAATGGGGACAGTACCCCTGGGAGGCGAAATCATGACGGTACTCGTTAAAAATGAAGCACTATGTATAGGTTGTGGTGCTTGTGAAGAGGCTTGCTCGCAGGCGTTCTTTAAAGATAAAAACCCAGCAAAATCTAGCATTCGCGTGTTTTCTAAAGGTGAAGGCGAAGGCGAAGGGTTTCGCTTGGTGACATGTACCCAGTGTGGTGTATGTGCCAATGAATGTCAGCCGATGGCTTTAAAAGCAGATGCGCGGGGCATTATTAAACTCAATAAAAAGGATTGTGTCAACTGCTATATTTGCGTAGGCTATTGCCCAGAAGAGGCGATGATGCAACACGATGACTATTTAGAGCCCTTTAAATGTGTCGCGTGTGGTTTGTGTGCAAAGGCGTGCCCAACGGCGGCCATCGCCATTCAGAAGCAATAGGGGGTCGAAATGGATATTCAAAAGATGAGAGACAGCCGTGTGCTGATCAACGAAATGAACTATAGCATTGAACCTATTGAAAGAGGCTATGCCAATCGCACGCTTTACATCAACATAGGCGATGGCAGTATTCAAGAGAAGCCCGTCACGCCTCTGATGAAGGAAAAATTCGTCGGCGGAAAGGGTTTTGGCCTTTACTATTTGTGGGACGCAGTGACGCCAGAGACAAAATGGGATAGCCCAGAAAACGAAATTATTATCGCTGGGGGTCCAATTTGTGGCATTACTCAGTATCCTGGTGCCGGCAAGGCCTTGGTATGTACCATCTCGCCGCTAACAGGTATACCGATTGACTCAAATGTGGGTGGTTACTTTGGTCCGCTCCTTAAATTCTCTGGTTGGGATGCCCTAGAACTCCAAGGTAAAGCAGATAAAGATGTGATCGTATTTATCGATGGCAACAAGGGCATTGTGCGCATCGAAGAAGCCCCAGCTGAAGCGGTAGATGGTCACGTACTCGGAGAACAGCTTACAGAGATGTATGCCGATAGCGAAGAAGACAAGCGCAATGTAGCGGTTGTAACAGCGGGTACTGCTGCAGAGCACACCCATGTGGGTCTGTTGAACTTTACATTCTACGACATGCGCCGTCAAGCGGTGCGTTTAAAGCAAGCGGGTCGTGGGGGTATTGGCTCGGTCTTTAGAAATAAACGCATTAAGGCATTGGTTGTTAAATACCAAGGTGTTAAAGGGGATCTAAATCACCCTGCAGACCTTAAGCCCATTGCGGCAACGGGTATTAAATACCACAAGAATATGTGCAAGCTCGACAGCAAACAGAACAATATGCGTAAAATTGGCACAGCCAATATTATAGAAGTCATGGACCGTTACGACCTGTTGCCAACACATAACTTTAAGTTTGGCGGACACCCAGACGTTTATAAAATTGAATCCAAGGTGTTTATCGAGAAGTATGTCACTCAAGGGTTGCCCGATGGCTGCTGGTATGGCTGCTCTATGGCCTGTGCCAAAGCGGCAGATAACTTTGAACTCCTCACGGGGCCATATAAAGGCGATAAAGTGGTAGTAGATGGCCCCGAGTACGAAAACGCTGCGGGTCTTGGCTCAAACTGTGGTATTTTTGATCCACAGGCCATCTTAGAGCTCAACTTCTACTGTGATACTTACGCAATCGATGCGATTTCCTTTGGTACATTGACGGCATTTATTATGGATTGCTATACCCGTGGCATCATCAATGCCGAAATTACTGGTGGCTTGGAGCTCACCTTTGGCAATTCTTTGGCTGCCCTCGAATTGTTGCATCAAATGAGCCGCGGCGAAGGCTTTGGCTTAATTGCAGGCCAGGGCGTATCGGGCATGAAACGCATCTTTGTAAAAGAATACGGTGCAGATCCAAGTGTGCTTCAAGATATTGGTATGGAGCAAAAGGGGCTTGAGTACTCACAGTACATGCCAAAGGAATCCTTGGCGCAACAGGGTGGCTATGGCCTTACAAATAAGGGGCCTCAGCACGATGAAGCGTGGCTCATCTTTATGGACATGGTCAACAATCAAATTCCTACCTTCGAAGATAAAGCAGAGGCGCTTCACTACTTCCCCATGTTTAGAACGTGGTTTGGTCTATACGGCCTTTGCAAGTTGCCTTGGAACGATATGACGCCAGAGGGCAACAAGTTTACAGACGAGCCTGCTAAGATCCCCGAGCACGTAGACAATTACGTTGCAATTTGCAACGGCGTCACGGGCAAAGGCCTCGACAAAAAAGAGCTAATCCGAGAGTCGGAGCGCGTGTACAACTTCCAGAGACTCTTTAACATTCGCATGGGCAAAGGGCTTCGTGCCAACGATGCAGTGCCTTATCGCTCCCTTGGCCCGGTTACGCCAGAGGAATACTTGAGCCGTCAAGAGCGCTACGATCAACAGATGATCGAGATTATTGGCATCTCGCCAGAAGGCAAAACCGTCGAAGAAAAAGTTGCAATTACAAGAAAACACAGAGAAGCCCAATACGAGAAGCTAATCGATGCGGTTTATGCCCGTCGTGGATGGACCCCTGGTGGCGTGCCGACGATCGAACATTTAAAGGAAATCGGCATGGATCTTCCGTATGTGCTCGAAGTGGCACAAAAGGCGTTAAACACTGCCGAATAAGGAGACATATGATTACGGTAAATGGTAGAACAATGGCAGGATTAGAGCAAAAAAGCATTGAAGAAGTGATTCTGCTGCACTACCCTTATGCAAAAATCTATGTGAAGTACAATGGCCGACATGTAGAGCCCGAGGAATACCCGCAACTGATACTCGCACAAGGGGATCAGTTGCAGGTGATTCACCTGATGGCAGGAGGTTGACATGCGCTACAGTAGAAACGAATCCACCTTGAGCGCCGAAGAAAATCTGCGCCTCAGAAGCTTTAAAGTGGCCATTGTTGGCTGTGGAGGTCTGGGTGGCTATTTGATTGAAATGGCAGCGCGTTTAGGAATAGGCACGCTAACGGTAATCGATGGCGATGTGTTTAATCTCTCCAATCTCAACCGTCAACTCTTGTCAGAAGAATCCAATATGGGTCTTTACAAGAGTCATGTGGCTGTGGAGCGCATAAGGCGCATCAATTCAGATGTGAAGATAACAAGTGTGCCTCTGTATTTAGATGTCAATAATGCCGATGCGCTGCTTAGAGACCACGATGTGGTGCTCGATGCCCTCGATGCGCTAAGACCGCGATTTATTGTGCAGCAGGCCTGTGAACGCCTGGGTATTCCCATGATTCACGGCGCCATAGCCGGCTGGTATGCCCATGTAGCCACAATATATCCTGGCGATCGGCTGTTGGAGCAAATCTACCCGCAACCCATGCAAGAATTGGATAACCCACTGGGAAATCCTGCGTTTACACCGGCTTTCGCCGCCTCAATTCAAATCGCAGAAATGCTCAAAGTGTTACTCGAGCGCGGAGATACCCTCAAGGGTCAATTGCTGCAGGTGGATTTGCTGATGCACCGCTATGAGACCATTCCACTAAAAGCGTAAAAACTGTTTAAGGATGCTCGATTAAGGGCATCCTTATATAAGAGATTGCAGTGATAATGATTATCATTTTAACCAAGCGGTACTGGCCACGATGCCAGTACCAGCGCAACCACATTAGAGGAGAAGAAGATGAAAGGCATATTCCGAGTGAATGAGGCGACAAACGAGCCTGTAAAAAGCTATGCACCGGGCACACCAGAGCGAGAGGCGCTCAAAGAAGCACTGCTCAGGCTCTCGAGCGAGGTGATTGAGATTCCCCTTATTATTGGGGGCAAGGCGGTATATACTGGACGCACAGCCCATTGCGTCATGCCACACGACCATGGGCATGTTCTGGCAAAATACCACCTAGCAGGACCAAAAGAGGTTCAACTGGCCATCGAAACCGCACTTTTGGCCCAACAAGCATGGGCTGATATGCCTTGGGAACATCGCGTGGCGATATTCTTAAAGGCCGCAGAGAAAATCGCTACCGAGTATCGCGCAGAAATCAATGCCGCGACCATGCTTGCGCAGAGCAAGAGCGCTTATCAAGCCGAAATTGATGCAGCCTGCGAGCTTATCGACTTCTTCCGATTTAATGTTCAATATGCCACCGAAATTTATGAAGAACAGCCACAATCGACAAAAGATACGTGGAATCGCCTGGAGCATCGACCGCTAGAAGGCTTTATCTACGCCATTTCTCCTTTTAATTTCACGGCAATTGGCGGCAATTTACCTACGGCGCCTGCGATGATGGGGAATGTGGCAATTTGGAAGCCTGCAGCGGCAGCGGTTTACTCTAATTACAAGGTGATGCAGATTTTAGAAGCTTGCGGATTGCCACCAGGGGTGATTAACTTCGTGCCTGGTTCTGCAGAAGATGTAAGTCGACAATGTCTTGAACATCCAATGCTAGCGGGTATTCACTTTACAGGATCGACCGCAGTATTTAAATCCTTGTGGCAACAGGTGTCGAATAACTTGTCGCGCTATAAATCCTATCCTAGACTGGTGGGTGAAACAGGAGGTAAGGATTTTGTATTTGCCCATCCCTCTGCAGAGGTAAATAGCTTGGCTGTTGCTTTGGTGCGTGGCGCCTTCGAGTATCAAGGTCAAAAGTGCTCTGCGGCTTCCCGTGCTTATTTACCCGAGAGTATCGCAGACCAGGTGCTGAGTCGCGTGAAAGAGATGATAAAGTCCATTACGATGGGAGATGTTCAAGACTTTAGACATTTTATGAATGCAGTCATCGACAAAAAATCCTTTGAAAAAATTACTGGATATATAGAACGTGCAAAGGTAGAAGACGACATAGAAATTATTGCCGGCGGTGGCTATGACGATTCCATTGGCTACTTTATTGAGCCTACCGTGCTTTTGGCAAAGCGCCCAGATGTCGACGCGATGAAGGAAGAGATCTTTGGGCCAGTGCTCACAGTATATGTGTATGCAGATCATGAAATTGACGCTATTCTCGATTCTGTAGACACGGTAAGTCCATATGCCCTAACGGGTGCAATTTTCGCACAAGACAGACAGGCGATTATTCAGCTTGAGAAGCGTCTGATGCACGCGGCTGGGAACTTTTATATCAACGACAAGCCCACTGGTGCGGTGGTGGGTCAACAACCTTTTGGTGGTGGGCGCGCCTCGGGTACTAACGACAAAGCGGGGAGCAAGTTCAACTTGCAGCGCTGGGTGACACCGAGAACGATTAAAGAGAATTTTGTGCCACCAAAGGATTATCGCTACCCATATATGGCGGAGTGATAGTCTGCAAGTTGCACACGACTTTTGGTGCAAAAAACCCAAAAAATAAAGTCGTCTATGATAGCATTAATCATTGTTAATAGGCGACTTTAGGAGTGAGCACATGGCACTTTTTGTTTTGGGGACAATCCTCATGGCAGTTCGTGGGGCGTGGTGGTTAAAAACGATCATATGGGTTGCTGCAGCGTGGTGCCAATGGCAAAGCGTTAAGGTTGACGCTCGTGCAGATATTTTGCCAATGGAGGCATCTCGATACAGGCAAATGCGACGCAGTGAAATGAGAGCGGTGCTGCTATCCGCTCTTTTTCTGATGGCGTTTATTTTTAGAGCGCAACATCAGGGGCCTCAACAGCTTCAACGCTATTTTGTAGACAACCCAATAAAGACTATAGAAGGCTATGCTACCGATGTGCGTGGCAGTGGTTTTACACTTTGGGTAAACGACCGAGATGGGGTGAGGCATTGGGGCAAAACTGCCAATTGGCGAAAAATTTACGTAGGTGTCTATGAGGCGAACAGCGCATGGGAAGGGGAGTGGCTTGAGCTCTCGAACTGGAAACTCATGCCCTTTGATCAAGTCAACCGCACGGGATTTCAAGCCGCCGACTATTATGCCAGCAGGCATTTTGAAGGGGCTCTGCGCGCGAGCTCAAAAGACATTAAAAGGGCTAGCGCATCGACACAAAAGAATCTGCCACGTCTGCAGGTGGTCCGCCTCCACATTCAGAGCTATTTAAAAGGGCGACTCACCCATTTGTCACCGGTAAGTCAAATGTGGCTTAAGGCGCTGATTTTTGGCATATTCGACTCAGAAGATACCCTTGGAGAATCCGTAAAGGCGCTTGGTGTTTTGCACCTCTGTGTGGTCTCTGGTTTTCATTATGCGCTGATTTTGCAGATGTTTCGCCTTGTGACTCACAAGCTGGTGAAAAGGCGCAAGTGGTCGATGGCGGTGGATGGGCTATTTGCCGCGCTAGTCTATATTGCCGCTGCACCGGGCTTTGGCAGCGACCGCGCCCATGCAAAAGTACAACTGAGGGCAGTGGGGTTTGCTTTAAAAAGGAATTTCAGCGGACACAGAGGTCTATTGGTCATGATGTGTGCGTGGCTGATGTGCTTTCCAACAGCGCTAACGCAGGTGGGTTTTCAAGTGACATTCGCAGCCTCAGCTGCGCTACTTTTGCTCTCGGAATGGGGTGGGAACACCTTTAAGTCCATTAAGAGCAGTTTGTTAAAAGCAGTAATCGAGAGTGTATTTGTGGTGGCTTTTGCGATGCCTCTGCTGATGGCACATTTTGTCACACAGCCGGCACTGCAAGTGTTCGCGACCGTGATTTTGAGTCCGATTATTGCAGCGCTAATCCTCTTGGGAATCTTGTTTTTAGCACTGGGCTTTGGGCCAGTGGGTGGGGCCCTTGCCTTGATTCTAGACACCTTATGTGCTCAGACCCAAGATGCCGTGACATTTTTGCTCAAAGGGGGAGCCTTGACCTGGGAGCTGCCCTACCCCCTCGTGTGGCAGCTGACGGCCATCTCGCTAGGCACTCTCTGGCTTTGGTCTTGGCCGAGGGGAAGGCGGGTGTGTTTTGGGGGCAAAACGCAAGCGCTGCGCTTTCTTAGGGGTGTGGGTGTGCTTCTACTCGTGGTGGGCATGCTCAGTATGTGCCGAGTCGACTTCGGTTTCTCTATGCGCACATTTGCCTTAAAAGACGGGGAGGCTTACCTATTGCGTGCGTCTCGTGCGGTTTTGGTCTACGATGTGGGCAATGATCCCTCAATTCTCTTGCACCTCAAGCGGGCGGGTGTACGACAGATTGACTTATTGGTAATTAGCCATGCAGATCAAGACCATCGTGGCCAACTAGAAGGTATTCTTCAGGCCTTTGAGGTAAAAAGAGTGGTGGAAATGATTCCATTAAACACAAATGGTGCAAGGCAGATGTCTATAGACCTAGGAGACTTACAACTGATTTTGGGGCAATACCAGACGCATGCCACTGCAGCTAAGGCAAATGACGCTTCGATCGCCCTTGAAGGACGTTATGGCGCACATGCCTTTCTACTGACGGGTGACTTGGAAGAAGCGGGCATGGACTGGCTAATATCTGACTTTTGGAGTGGTAAGTCGCCTACTGTCTTAAAGGCTTCGCACCACGGCAGCTATCTTGCCGAATATCCTATTTGGCTTGAGCGCTTAGCCCCTACATGGGTGTGGATCTCTGGAGGGCGCGGCAAAAGAGTCAATAAAATGCCCCTTAAAGCAGATTTAAATCGCCAAGGGGTGAGGTTTTATGATACCATGGAACATGGCGAACTGTATTGGGGTATTATGCCCTGGCCAATCCGTTAAAGGTGGTGCGTAGTGTCTTACAAAGATTTTCACGATGACATTCAGCAAAATCAACTGAAGTCGATTTACTTGTTTTATGGTCCTGAGCGCTTGATGATAGATCGCATGGTGGAACAGTGCCGTATGCGCTGTTTAAGCGATATGGCCTTGGACTTTAACTTTGTCGTATCCGAAGGCGACAATCTTAGTTTTGGTCAAGTGTACAACATGGTAGAGATGCTCCCGGTAATGGACCAGCGCCGGGTTGTGCTTATAAAGAACCCCAATTTTCTTTCGAAGGATCTCTGGCTCGATGGCCAGGTTAAGCAATTTTTAGAGTTTCCCAGTGATCCCAATTGCACCACGACCACGATTTTGTGGGCAGATGGCGTCGATAAGAGAAAAAAACTCGTAAAGGAAATCGGCAAAATAGGCCGCATTATCGCCTTTGATCGCCTCGACGAAATTGCCTGCGGCAAGTGGTTAAAGCAAGAGGCAAAGCGCTTGGATATGGATATGTCTATTGGCGTGGCCCAGCATTTAGTTCAGCGCAGTGGCTACTTACATCAAGAGACAGAAGTGGATTTGTACCAGATGCTCAGTTGGTTGCAGCGCATGGAAGGTCTATTTAAGGGCCAAGCGTTAACTGTTGCTCACGTCGATGAACTACTCGATCAGTCGGTGGAGGGCAATGTGTTTAAATGGGTAGATGCGGTGTTTGAAGGTCAGCACAAACTCAGTTATTTGCAACAACAGGCGCTACTAGAGCAAGGTGAAGCACCGCTTAAATTGCTATTTATGCTGCACCGAAACCTGCGGCAGATGTATAAAGTCAAGTTGATGTTAGGTGAAGGATATAGCCAGACCACTATAAGTGAGCAAATGGGTCTAAAGGCCTTTGTGGTAAAAAAAAGCGTCCAACAAGGGACGCGACTAGACAATCAAAGTTTTTTAGATTTGATGGATCAAATGGTTCAAGCAGATCAATGGATGAAAAGTAGTGCAATGCGGCCCGACCTCATATTGGATTTTGCTGTCGGCCAAATTATAGCACATACACAAGGCGCTAACCGATAAGGGGCGCCTTTTTTTACAAAAAACAAAAAACGCACCGTTAAAGGTACGCTTGTAGACACGGATTGAAACATTGCGCTAGCGCTTGGCCATGACGGTTAGCCGAGTTTGTTAGCGCGCTTTGCTAGTCTAGATACTAGTCTAGCTGCTTTTCTTTTGTGGATAGTGCCTTTAGTCGCAGTCATGTCGATGCGCTTTTGGGCAGCTACGAGCTTCTCTGTTGCAGTTGCTGCGTCGTTTTTGTCGATCGCTTCGTGAACGCGCTTAATCGCTGTTTTCATAGCTGATTTTCTAGCTTTGTTGCGCTCAGTCTTAACGGCAATAACAGTTATTCTCTTCTTTGCAGATTTAATATTTGCCACAATTTCACCTCCCTTATTCGGTAGATTAACAAAAGTATTCTATCACGATGTTATCCTCATAGCAAGGGCTTTTATCAAACATTGTCGTAATACTTTTGACGCTAGTTCATAGAATAACACAAAAAAGGTTACAAGTCACGGTTTTTCGTGGTATAATTTACTGTAATTTTGAGGAGAAAGAGCGCCTACGCTCTTAACGCATAAAAGAATGAGGGAATCTATGTCTGAAAGGCAAAAGCACATTAGAAATTTTAGTATTATTGCCCACATCGACCACGGGAAATCCACCTTGGCGGATCGATTAATCGAAAAGACCGGGCTACTGACTCAAAGGGAAATGAAAGAGCAAATTTTAGACAGTATGGAACTCGAGCGCGAGCGCGGGATCACCATTAAACTCAACACCTCGAGGCTTGTGTACAAGGCGAAAAATGGCGAAGAGTACGTTCTAAATCTAATCGACACGCCGGGTCATGTGGATTTCACATACGAAGTGTCTCGGAGTCTTAAGGCCTGCGAGGGTGCCATCTTAGTGGTTGACGCCACCCAAGGCGTTGAGGCGCAAACTTTGGCAAATGTGTACCTGGCACTCGAGCAAAATCTTGAGATTGTACCGGTACTCAATAAGATTGACTTGCCTAGTGCCCGTCCAGAAGAAGTCATTCACGAGATTGAGGACATTGTCGGCATTCCTGCAGACGACGCACCTCAAATCTCGGCAAAAAATGGCTTGAATATCGAAGATGTTTTAGAAGCGGTTGTGGCTAGGGTGCCTGCGCCTAAAGGTGACGAAAACGCTTCTTTAAAAGCGTTGATATTCGACTCTTACTACGATTCGTACAAGGGCGCTGTCGCCTATGTGCGTCTCTTCGATGGCACGGCTAAAAAAGGCGATCGCGTGCGCATGATGGCTAAAGGCGTCGAGTACGAGATTACAGAAGTAGGTATATTTACACCAGGGGCAACACCTGTACCGATGCTGTCGGCAGGCGATGTTGGCTATATCACAGCTTCAATTAAAAACGTTAAAGACTGTAGTGTGGGCGATACGATTACCCATGCTAAGAATCCTACAGCACAGGCGATGCCTGGCTACAAGCCTGCTACGCCTATGGTTTACTGCGGCATCTATCCCGCTGAAGGTCAAGACTTTGAAGTGATTCGCGATGCCCTAGAAAAACTGCAATTGAACGATGCAGCCTTGGCCTTCGAGCCTGAGGTGTCTGTGGCACTGGGCTTTGGTTTCCGCTGTGGCTTTTTGGGCCTTTTGCATATGGAAATCATTCAAGAGCGTCTAGACCGCGAGTTTAACTTAGATCTTATCTCTACGGCGCCATCGGTTATATATCGCATTACAAAGACAGATGGCACGGTACTTATGGTTCAAAACCCTTCTAACTTGCCACCGCTTCAAGAAATTGAAATGATGGAAGAACCCATTGTCTTATGCGATATCATGTTGCCTAAAGAATATGTGGGTACGGTTATGGACTTGTGTCAAACCCGTCGTGGCACGATGATCAAAATGGACTACCTCGATGAGAGAAGGGTTCAGCTCCATTACGAAATGCCCTTAAACGAAGTCATCTACGACTTTTTCGATGCCCTCAAGTCCAAGACCCGCGGATACGGCTCACTAGACTACGAGTTTAAAGAATACGTGCCCGCAGAATTGGTGCGCTTAGATATCTTGTTAAACAAAGAACTGATCGATGCTTTCTCTTTAATTACGCACGAGTCTACGGCGTATGCAAGAGGTCGCAAAATTTGTGAGCGTTTAAAAGACGAGATTCCGAGGCAGATGTTTGCAATCCCCATTCAAGCGACTGTGGGAACAAAGGTCATCGCCAGAGAGACCATTAGTGCCCTCAGAAAAGACGTCTTAGCAAAATGTTATGGCGGCGATATCTCGAGAAAGAAAAAGCTCCTAGAAAAGCAGAAGGAAGGCAAAAAGCGCATGCGCCAAATGGGCAATGTCGAAGTGCCCCAACATGCGTTCTTGGCGGTACTCAAGTACGACGAAGGAAAATAATCATCAAAGGCCGCCCAAAAAGGCGGCTTTTTTTACAAACATCATTTCGACGCATCTCAAGATGTGCGTGAGAGAGGTAGTTTATGTCCCACTTATATGTACACATCCCATTTTGCACCCACCGCTGCGGCTACTGCGATTTTGTGGCCACTGAGGATTTAACCTTAAAAAACCCCTATTTAGACGCGCTTATGAAGGAAGCAATGCTACTTAAGGCTCGTTTTAATCTGGCAAAGCAACCCTTAAAGACGCTTTATATAGGTGGTGGCACCCCGTCTGCCCTAAATGCGAAAGAGCTAGAACGTTTGCTGAGTGGTTTAAAAGATCACTTTGGCCAACCTTCTGAAGAATATACCATAGAACTCAATCCTGAGACTGTGACCACTGAGAAGGTGGCTCTGTTAAAACGCTATGGCGTCAATCGCGTGAGTTTGGGGATGCAGGCAAAACAGGAGAGATTGCTTAGGCTTCTTGAGAGAAAATCGAATTTTGGTCAGGTTGATAGCGCTGTCGGCCTTTTGAAGGGCGTTGGCATCACGCGTATGTCGCTCGACGTTATTTACGGGATTCCAGGTCAGAGCTTGGAGGATCTAGAGGAGACGTTGGTCGGTGCCTTGGCGCTGAATCCAGATCACTTGTCGTGTTATGCGCTAAAATTGGAGTGCGACACGCCCATGGGTAAGAAAGAGGCACTTGGCTTGTTGGAAATGCCTGTAGACGATGTGGTGGCCGAACACCTTGCATTTATTGTGGATTTTTTAAGGGCGAGAGGCTTTGAACGCTATGAGATATCAAACTTTGCACGCAAGGGGTGTGAAAGTCAGCACAACATGGCCTACTGGCTTGGAACAGACACTTTGGGCCTTGGCGCTGGTGCGGTGTACCTGGTAGAGGGCGTGCGCTACAACAATCATAAGCGCATTTCGGAGTATCTCGATGGGGTGTTGCGGGATGTGCTTCCCATAGAAGAAATCGAGGTGCTCTCGCAAGAGGATTATGCCCTTGAGTACCTCATGCTTCGCCTTAGACTCAGTGCGGGGTTAAATCTTCAAGCGTATGAACAGCGCACGGGCCGCAATCTACTTGTAGAGAAAAAAACCACTGTCGATCGGCTAGTCGCAGAGGGATTGATGATTTTAGAGGATGCCCATGTGCGGTTGACAGACAAGGGAATGGCCATCGAACACGCAATCATTTTAGCACTTTGCTAATGGGTCTTGACAGGTTTCGAGAAGGGTAGTATATTATTTTCATAAGGTGTTAGCACTCCTATAAATTGAGTGCTAACAACAAGCAAAGAAAGTGCTCTTATGTGATAGACAAGCGAGGTATTCCATGGAATTGGGCGATCGCAAGCTGCGCATTTTAAAAGTGATCATCGATGACTACATTCACACGGCTCAGCCGGTTGGTTCGCGTACCATCTCAAAAAAACCTTCTGTTGCGGTAAGTTCGGCCACCATTAGAAATGAAATGGCCGACTTAGAAGAGCTGGGGCTTCTACTTCAACCACATACGTCGGCAGGGCGCGTCCCCTCCGATTTAGGATATCGACTCTACGTCGATTTGGTGAAAGATCCCTACGAGCTTAAAGCGGAACAAAAGGCAATGGTACAGTCGCTCCTTGTTTCAAATGCCATCGAAGTCGAAGATATCATCACGCATGCAGTTTCACTACTCAATCAGTTAACAGGTCTCACCACAGTGATCAGTTTGCCTCTTTTTAAAAAGAGCAAGCTGGTCAATATGAAAATCGTCAAGATCAACGAAAAAAAAGCCCTCTTAATCATGGTTTCAGACACGGGTGTCGTAAAAAACATCTCGTTGGGCATCGACGATATGGGCCAAGATGTTCTAGATTTAATTGCGAATTGTCTCCTCAAGCGCTTTAAAGATACGGCGATAGAGGGCATCAATGTAAGAGAAATATTCACAATTAAGCAAAGTCTCGGTGCATATGGCGATGTCATCGATTATTTAATTCCTATTTTGCGAGACTCGCTAAAGGAAATTAAAGATTTCGAGGTCTATATCGAGGGCGTTAACTCGGTCTTCCAACTGCCAGAGTTTAACGACATTCAATTGGCAAAGCGTTTCTTAGATATGATGACCGATAAAGATTTGATTTATCGCGCCTTAGAAGAAGCGCAAGAGCATTTGATCGTGCGCATAGGCAGTGAAAATCAGCTCGAAGAGCTTCAAAGTCTTAGCGTGATTGCTGCGCCATACAAGTTTAACGGTCAAAACGATGGTCGCATTGGGGTAATTGGCCCCACCAGAATGAATTACGACCATGTGATGAGCACGGTTCAGTATCTTGTAGATACTTTGACCAATATATTTTCAGGGATACATCTATAAAGGGAGGATGGCATGTCAAAATCGCCAAAACACAACGATACATCAGCTGATGCAGCTGCAGAGGCTGAAGTCGACGCAGCCATTCACCAACAAGAGGCGCACATGATGGACGAAGAGGTTTCGTCACACGTCGAAGGTGATAGCACAGCAGAAGGTAGCGCAACAGTTTCTTCAGAGGAATTGGCAAAAGAACAAGAGCAGAAATTCCTTCGAATGTCTGCAGATTTTGCCAACTATAAGCGACGCACAGAAAAAGAAAAAGCAGACATTTACAAGAGTGCCAACGAGCGACTGATCCAAGCCTTGTTGCCGGTTATCGACAATGTGGAGCGCGCACTGAGTCACTCGGAAGAGAGCTCGAAAGAGCTGTTTGTATCGGGCATCGAAATGGTATTCAAAAATATGATGGAAATCATGGCCAAAGAAGGTCTCAAGGCCATTGAAGCCATAGATCAGCCCTTTGACCACAACCTACATCACGCCGTTATGACCGAACCAAAAGAAGGCTACGACAGCGATTATGTGATAGGGGTGCTCCAAAAGGGGTATCAGTTGGGCGATAAAGTGATTCGCCCTGCAATGGTGAAAGTTTCAGAATAAACGCGACACACTAGCTAATAGTGTTAAACAAATGATAATCTAGGAGGAATAAAACGATGGGTAAAGTAATCGGTATCGATTTAGGCACAACAAAT
>CALFXQ010000070.1 GCA_937958285.1 uncultured Fusibacter sp.
GTATTTATCAAACTTCAAGAGCGATTAAAAGCATCTCTAATTGTAGGTGAGATCTCCTTTAGCGTTGCGATGGTGGAGTCAGAAGAATACAAAGAGAAAATCGACAATTGGTTGTACTCCGTTTTGTCTTAATCGATAAATAGTGTCAGAAATTCAGACACATATTTCGTATCTGTAGTTTGACAATGAATCTCACTTATATTATGCTTATGTTAAGATATGAGAATAAGTATCAATCCTAATAAATGTTAAATGTATCGGAGGCAATATATGCCATTATCGCATGCAAAAAGAGGGCAAAAGGTCATTCTAAAAGAAATCGCTTGGAATACCCAATTAAAGAAAAAACTCAACAATTTGGGATTAACTCCAGGTGTAAAGTTTGATATAATAGCGCACTCACAATTTGGACCTTGGATTATTGAAGTACGAGGTGCACGATTGGCATTAGGTAGAGGTGTCATCGATAAAATTACCGTAGATGTGGCATAAGTGTAGTTACTTTTGATATAACATGTGATATTTAAACAAAGAAAAGTATTGGGAGACCAATACTTTTTCGTTGAGTATAAGGACTATAAGAGGTGGGGCAATTGGCAATCATTCGCGTAGCTTTAGCTGGGAATCCAAATTGTGGGAAAACCACACTGTTTAATGCATTGACTGGTGCACGGCATTATGTAGGTAACTGGGCAGGTGTAACGGTTGAGAAGAGAGAAGGGCAATACAAATATGATCAACACATCTTTGAAATAGTTGATTTGCCTGGTACTTATAGCCTTTCTCCAAACTCACTTGAGGAGAAAATCGCCCGCGATTTTATTGTGAGTCGCGAAGTAGATGTGGTAATTAATATAGTCGATGCTACAGCGTTAGAGAGAAATCTCTACTTGACAACTCAGATTGTTGAGACGGGCACACCGATGGTTATGGCTCTGAATATGATGGACGAGGTCGAAAAAAATGGTGCAAAGATCGATCTTGAGGGTCTTAGTGAACAATTGGGAATCGCAGTCAAGCCAATAATTGCCGTCAAGAAAAAAGGCATTCAAAAGGTGATGGATGAAGTGATTAAGCTTTATCAAAACCCAGATTTATATCAACCCCATGTGCCGGAGTACGCACCACAACTTGAAAGTGAAATTGCAACATTTGTGGAACGGGCAGGGAGTCGGTCCGAAGTGCTACTCGCACTAGATGGTGACGAGACGCGTTTCGCGAATCTAGGACTCGACCCCGAACAAGTGCAATCTATAGCCGAGCGTTTAACGCAAGAGCGCTATTCATATGTTGAACAACTGACGAATCAAAATTTCTTCTTGCTCAGTAAACCATTTAGGATATTCTCGGACCGTTTAGATAGGCTTATTTTAAATCCAATTTTGGGTATGCCCCTCTTTGTCTTAGTGATGCTATTTGTCTTTAAGTTGACATTTGATTTGGGGAATCTCGGTTTGGATCAGATAGATTTCTTCTTTGCAGAGACGCTGAGTCTTTGGGTGAACAATTTATTTGCAACACTGGGCGTATCTGAGTGGTTGCGAGCACTTGTAGTGGATGGGATTATTGGCGGTGTTGGCGGTGTGTTAACCTTTGTGCCCAATATTGCAATTATGTTTATGGCGCTTTCCTTTTTAGAGGATTCGGGCTATATGGCCAGAGTTGCGTTTATTATGGATCCATTTTTAAGAAAAGTAGGTCTGAATGGGAAGGCATTTATACCGATGATTTTGGGTTTTGGTTGTAATGTACCTGCTATCATGGCTACGCGCACATTGGATTCACAGAAGGACAGGTTGTTGACAATCCTCATTAATCCATTTATGAGCTGTGGCGCACGCCTGCCGGTATATGTGCTGTTTGCAGGTGCTTTTTTTCCAGGCAATGAGTTTTTGGTAATGGGGTCATTGTACTTTTTAGGTATAGCGATGGCCTTGTTTGCAGCACTAATACTCAGAAAGACAATCTTAAAGGCAGAAGAGTCGCATTTTGTGATGGAGATCCCGCCCTATCGCTTGCCGAGTCTGTCGTCGTTATTGATCCATGTATGGGAACGCGTTAAAGGCTATCTTGTAAAAGCAGGCACTGTAATCTTTGCAGCATCTGTGTTACTTTGGTTTGTTTTAAACTTTAATCTCTCTGGCATGACGGAGATGAACAATAGTTTTGGCGCAATGCTTGGCGGTGCTATTGGCGTTGTTTTAGAGCCATTGGGATTTGGCACATGGCAAGCGGGTCTATCGCTGCTGACGGGACTTATAGCAAAGGAAGTAGTCGTCTCAAATATGGCCATTGCCTATGGATTCTCTGAAAACATTGACGCAGCAGGATTTTATCAAAACATGAGCGCTCATTTCACACAAGTGGCTGCATATGCATTTTTGGTGTTTGTGCTACTCTATACGCCATGTGTAGCCGTTATAGGTGCGGTAAAAAAAGAGACGAACTCGTGGAAGTGGACGGTCTTTTCTGTGGTATACCAATTAGTAGTGGCATGGGTAGTGGCCTTTTTCGTCTACCAAGTGGGCAGTTTGATCTTTTAAATGCACTATATGCGATACCAGCACCCTTAAAGACCATAGAACATGGACGATAGAACATAGACCATCGATGACGAGTCGGTGGTTTTTGTATTTATTCTGTAAACTAAACACTTATGACCCGTGGTATAATGTGACAGTAGATTATAAAAAGGATGGTGCCCTATGCTTCAATTTGATCAAGTGACTAAAGTATATGGCAAATTAACTGCTGTAGACCAAATTAGTTTTACTGTGAAGCAAGGAGAGTTGATTGGCTTGCTAGGGCCAAATGGTGCGGGTAAGTCTACGGCCATGTCTATGCTGGCAACCTTAATAAAGCCAACTAGTGGAAAAATCCTCTTTCAAGATAAGGATATAGCTAAATCACCTGCGTCTATAAGAGGTGTTCT
>CALFXQ010000071.1 GCA_937958285.1 uncultured Fusibacter sp.
TAAGGGTCTTAAAAGCTTCGTATCCCGCATTGGGCGATGTACCTGCAAAGGCCATAGCTGCTAGAAGTATAAGCGATAATGCTATTGCGGTAATAATCATGGTGCGTTTTTTTAGTTGAACTGTTTTCATAATATCTCCTCTTTCTTGTAGACCGCTCTGGTCTGCTTTTGATGTTATGATCATATCCAATCGCTATAAAACCCTTCTAATGAAATTATAAAAACTTTATAAAAACTTCTAAAATCTTAGATTGTCTCGGACTTTATTGGGTTGTCTCTGAGAACAATTTTCTACATCACACAAAAGTCCCTCAGAAATTTTTGTTTAATAGCGTTCCACTTTCACTCACAGTCCCCTTGTGTGTTCACTTCTAAGGGCAGCTGAACCTTCCTCAATAGCCTTATCGAGTTTGGCGATTAAGCGTATTTTTTCGGTGGGGAGATTTCCCTTCAATGCAAAGTAATTAGAGGCATGATTGCTTCTAAATGTACAAGATTGAAGTGTTAAATGTTCCAATAACAACTTGGTCTCCTGTAAGACTTCGGCACCCTCTAACATGTGAAAGTCACCCGATTGCCATTGTGTGTACATCTTTGAAGGGGGCATCAATATCAATGTCAGTAACCCGAGATATTGAGGTTGCATCTGATTGAGTACCTTGGCCGTCTCGATTGCATGGACATAGGAGAGGTCTCGACCGCCTAAACCTGAGATCACCGTGACGGATAAATGGATATTGGCGCGACGCAAAGATTGGGCCGCCTCAATCATATCTTGTGCTGTAGCGCCTTTTCTAATTTGGCTTAAAATCTGATTCGACCCACTTTCGAGTCCTAGATATACCAGATCAAGGCCTGCCGATTTAAGCTCTAATAGAGATGTTTCACCTTTTGCGAGGATATCTGCTGGTGCGGCATATGCACTTATCCGTTCACAACTTGGAAATGTCTCTTTGAGGTGATGGATGAGTTCGAAAAGTGATTTTGAAGGCATGCACAGGGCGTTACCATCGGCCAAAAAAATGCGGCGCGGTGCATACCCACTAGCTTTAAACATATTGATTTCGCTGTAAACTTCTTCTAAGGGTCGAAGGGCAAATGTGCGATCTTTATACATGGTACAGAAGGTGCACGCGTTGTGTGAGCAGCCCCTAGTTACACGCAGTATCCAACTATTTGCTTCACTGGGTGGACGATATACCGATTCTGAATAAAATGACATAACACAGCTCCTTATTGATGTTTTTTTTAAAAAATTGGGCTAATTGCATGATACCTAATATTTCCATAAGTGTATTTGACACATATCTCTCATATGGTAAACTTACATTATTGGTGTCCTACATAATGTTGAGCAAAGGAGTTTCTATGTTGAAGTATCCCACAACTAAACGTTGCAACGCACAAGATCTTCTCTTCAGTCGAGAAATTAACGATCCCTATCGGTGGATGGAAGATGTGACAGATCCTGATCTTGGTGTTTGGATCGATGCGCAGATCGCACTTACACGTAACTACCTCGATCAAAAACCCGAACGTAGCGCCATCGAAGCGCGTCTTAAGACGCTCTACAACTATCCTAAATATGGTCTTGTTAAAACCGTGGGCCACAATTTCATTTATAGTTACAATACTGGTCTTCAGCCTCAATTTGTGTACTGGATTCAAGATGGACCAGAAGGAATACCTGAAGTTCTGTTAGATCCCAATACCCTCTCCAGTGATGGGACTGTCGCAGTCACTTTAAGTACAGCGTCGATTGACGATAAGTACCTGGCCATCCTACAAGCTGCATCGGGTTCAGATTGGCAACAACTTAAAATTATGGATTTAGCCTCTAAAACAATGCTGGAAGATGTGATTGAAGGCGTAAAATTTACCCATGTGGCATGGTTCAGAGATGGTTTTTTTTATTCTAGGTACGAAATGCCCGACCAAGGCCACGAGCTCAGTGCAAAAAATGAAGATATGGCCGTTTACTTTCATAAATTAGGTACCGCACAGTCCGAGGATGTGCTTATTTTTCAAGATGCTGAGCATCCACTGCGCTATAATACGCTCTATGCGACAAAAGATGGTAAACATTTAATTTTGTCAATATCTGAGGGAACCTCGGGCAATGAGTTTCGAGTGAAGACTATTGGTGGGGAAGAGTCTCCAGCAGACGGTGATTTCAAGGTGCTCTTTGAGGGTTTCGAAAACGAATCGGACTACTTAGGTTCGGAGGGGGCTGTGCTTTATTTTATCACAGACAAAGATGCCTTAAACCGTAAGGTTATCGCTGTAGATATGGAGAGCATGACCATTGTCGATATTGTACCAGAGGCTGATAATACGCTAGAGCTCGCATGGAAGTTTGGCACCCAACTCGTGCTACTCTACCTTAAAGACGTCATTTCAGATGTAAAGGTCTTCGACCTAGAAGGTCTCTTTCAAGGGCATATTTCAATCCCGGGTATTGGGTCTATCTATGATGTTACGGGAAGTTCGGCACTAGAAAATTTTTATCTCACTTACGGAACATTTGTAAGCCCACTTAGTATTTTAAGTGTCAATCGCAGCACCCTACAGGTGTCCACTCTAAAGGCCTCAACACTTCCCTACGACGCCTCCCATTTTATCACTGAACAAATCTTTTGCACAAG
>CALFXQ010000072.1 GCA_937958285.1 uncultured Fusibacter sp.
TCGCCGTCTTTCCATTTCCTCGCAGACAAAAAACCATCTACACGCGGTTAAACGCATTTATGGATTATACAAGCACACATACCAGGTTTTACAGCAGTTTGCTAAGTGTAGGCGACGGCATGATGCTATGTGTTAGAAAGGATTGATTTTTTATGAATCAAAAAGCGACAATGCTCTCGCAAAAGGTGGAGCTACTTGCCCCTGCAGGGGATTTAGAAAAACTTAAGTACGCAATTATATATGGAGCAGATGCGGTTTACATCGGCGGTGAGATATTTGGCCTTAGAGCAAGCTCTAGAAACTTTACAGAAGATCAAATGCGTGAAGGCCTAGATTTTGCCCATTCCAAGGGTAAAAAGGTGTTCCTCACGCTCAATATTATTCCGCATAACGAGGATTTAGAGCTCTTAGAGGGGTACATCGACCTACTTAAGAACCTCGACTTCGATGCTTTTATTTTGTCGGATCCAGGCACCCTTATGTTTATGCGTGAAAAAATGCCCAGTGCTGAACTGCACTTAAGCACTCAGGCCAATAATACAAATTATATGAGTGCCACCTTCTGGCATCAGCAAGGCATAAAACGCGTTATTTTAGCACGGGAATTGAGTTTCGATGAAATAGCAGAAATTCGGGCTAAAACGCCACCTACCCTTGAATTAGAGTCCTTTGTGCACGGCGCAATGTGCATCTCATATTCGGGAAGATGCCTTATTTCTAATTACATGACAAATCGAGATGCCAATAAAGGCAGCTGTTCTCATCCTTGCCGCTGGAAGTATCACCTTGTTGAAGAAACGAGACCAGGTGAGTATTTTCCCATCGAAGAGGATGAATCGGGTACCTATTTCTTTAACTCTAAAGATTTGTGCCTTATTGAACACATGCCTGAGATGATTCGTTCGGGTCTCGACTCCTTAAAAATTGAAGGGCGCAGCAAGAGCGTTTATTACGTTGCAAATATTGTGAGGGTTTATCGCGAGGCGATAGATCGCTTTTATGCAGATCCGGAGGGTTTTGTGTATAACCCCGAGTGGATGGAAGAAATTGAGAAGGCCAGCCACCGAGAGTTTACAACGGGTTTCTTTCACGACAAGCCTTCTGAGGATGCTCAGCTGTACACAAATGAGTCATATGTGCGTGAATTCACCTTTGTAGGGGTAGTTAAAGAATACGATGCAGACCGTGGTTTGGCGCTGGTGGAACAGCGCAATCGCATGTTTGTTGGGGATGCCATTGAGGTGGTAGGACCATCGTATTTTAGATTTGACCAAACCATCGATGAAATGTATAATCATCAAGGCGAAGCGATTGATGTGGCACCACATGCCCAGCAAATGGTATGGATTAAAATGCAACAACCGGTGGCGCCCTATCATATTTTGAGAAAAAGGAAGGAAATATAGCATGAGACCTTTGGTGATCGGAATTACAGGTGGCTCTGGATCGGGAAAGAGCACGGTGGCAATGTCAATCTTCGAATCAGTTCCAGAGAAAAAAATTGCCATTATAGAGCAAGATGCTTATTATAAAGATCAAAGTCACCTTAGCATGACGGATCGCGTCAAGACAAACTACGATCACCCTCTGGCCTTCGATACAGAACTTCTTATAGAACATATTGAGATGCTCAAGCAAGGCAAGGCGATTTCAAAACCTCAGTATGATTTTTCTCAACACACCAGAAGCTCGGAAACACTGAGGGTAGAACCTAGGGATATCATTATGGTAGAGGGTATTATGCTACTAGAAGATGAGCGCCTACGGTCAAAACTAGATATCAAGATCTTTGTGGATACAGACCCAGATTTGCGCATTATCCGCCGCATAAAGCGCGATATGGAACAGCGTGGCAGAACGTTAGATTCAGTTATCGAGCAGTATTTACTGACTGTAAAGCCCGCTCACGAACTCTTTATTGAACCGAGTAAAAAGTATGCGGATATTATCATTCCAGAAGGTGGCTTTAACAGAGTGGCCATCGACGTAATGGTCGCCACAATCAGAAGTCAAATATTGTAAAATAGATTAAACATATGGAACTCGCACCTTTAAGACGTATTGAGGTGCGAGTTTTTCTCTTGTGGTATCTAATATTGTTAAAAGTAAAATTACATATGTCATATAAATGTATTTTTCTAGAAAAACACTTGATTTGAGGCGTTTTTTTGCTTACAATAAGTTAGGAATATTCTGCAAAGGTAGACACAATATCTTGTATATTGGATATAATTTCCGTTTTTCTCTTAAAAAAGTACATATCTATCACAATCAGATGAAGCGCGGTTTAATTTGGACGCCCATACCGCGCTGATGAAGTGGCGTAACCGGGTGTATGCCTGGTTTTTTGCGTTATACAACTTCTTAAGTCCCTTTGGCGGTGCGATGTGTTAGAAATGAATGTGATTATCGGTGCCATATTCGGAGCAATTATAGGCAGTTTTTTAAATGTGGTTATCTATAGGCTGCCACTTGGCAAGTCCATTTCTAGGCCTAGGTCTCATTGTCCGAGCTGTGGTCACGTTTTGAGTCCGTTAGAACTCATTCCTATTTTGAGCTTTATCTGGCAAAGGGCAAAATGCAAATCCTGTAAAATAAATATTTCTTGGCGATATCCAGCAGTAGAACTGCTCACTGCAGTTTTGTTTATGGGCGTTGTTTACAGATATGGCTTTAGTAGTCAAAGCCTGATTTACCTTGTATTCACGGCATTGCTTATCGCATTGGCAATCATCGATTTAGACTGTAGACGACTACCTAATGCGCTAACAGGGGCAATCGCTGTACTCGCCCTGGTGCAATGGATTTCGGGGACTGTGGGATTTAATTCTGAAGCCCTTAGCCTTAAAGGTGCTATGTGGGGCGCGGGGATTGGCGCACTGCCTTTAATCGTCAT
>CALFXQ010000073.1 GCA_937958285.1 uncultured Fusibacter sp.
CGCGGTCCGGCGAAACTTCACGCCAGACGCAATGGCGAGACGAGCTGGTGAAATTCAAATTAGAGTCAATAATGATGTCTTTTGCTTGATACAAGTTGTTGCCCGTTAAATTCTGAGTTCCGCCAGGATTTTGAATGAGTAAAGCAGAATTCCCGCTGATAATTTGCGTATCTCCACCAATGCTCAAATTACCTGTTCGCACGAAATAATCGCCACCGTACACGGTATCTGGCGGTACAACATTCGCACCTGTCGCCTCAATTAAGTAGATGTGAACGGTATACTTTCTGGCATAGCGACCTAAGAGTTCATATTCGCTTATGGGATTATAATCTAAAGTAGAGTATGCTTTTAACCCAAGGTACCTAAATGTAAACAACGATGCCGTATTAAAAGATAAGACATTCGATAAATTGCCACTTGTGTCAGTTAATCTCAACGTCAGTGTTTTTGTCACATTGCTCATAGTAAGTGCATAGGTATATTCTTTATCCCATGCAAATGAGAACGAGCCATTATTTAAAGCCGATGTGGATTGGGTGACTGTTGAATAACCTGCTTGATAAGCGCCGTTTTGCACATATTTTAGAGAAATTTCATTATTTTCAACATCAAAATCCAACATATGGCCGGTATCTCTGGCGCTTGTCACATCTCCAATCATTAACCCTGCAGACATTTTTCCTGTGCTTGCATCCAGAGTTAAAGGATCGAATTGCATTTTCGCATTGACTTGAACCTGATTATAGGCACTAAATCCCGTTAGAGGAATCGCAGTGATACTTCCGGGAGCACTCGTGTTCCGATCACTATCCACATGCAAAGTGGGTCTTTCAGCATTGTTCATGGTGTCGATATAATGCGTCGAATAGGAACTTGTGTTGAGCTCTAATGCGGTGTCAAAATACGCAGATTGCATAAAATTATTATACAGTGTAGATGAGGTCTTGTTTAATATGGCGATGCGATTATCACTTAATCTCTGCGCAATCTTTCCGGGTAAAGTATAGGGCATGATTTCAAAGTGATAAAAGTTATTGACGAGCAAATCTGCCTTATTTACGAGCTGAACATCTGTTAAAAAAGTTGAATTTCTAATGATTTCTCGATCAATACTAAATTGAGAAGAAAATATTGGATTCCAAATTAAAGTGGATGCTGGCTTTAGCGTTATCGGTGAACGATACCAGCGTGTTCTTGTTTCATACACCTGTGGTGAAGCGGCTAGTGTATAATATGCGCGCAGTTGAATATTGTCTTCTATCCAAGGAAATGCAGGCGTGGTTGTGCCCGTATTCACAACGTCAAGTTTAAAATCTGTTATTGATGGTGAAGGTGGTGTTACGATTGGCGTACTAGAAATATAGGTGTTAAAAAATCTCGAACCCGCAATAGCCGTCTGCACATGGCGCACTGGAATTGTAGATTGGTAAGCTGTTCCGCTAAACAGAGTTCTATTGGCGCTATTTGCAACAAAAGAAGATTTTGCAGTTAAAAGAGCATTCTCCATTACCATTTGTCCATCAAAGCTATCGCTTGTAATGGCTTTTCCTCGACTCATTATGACAAATAGATTTGTCATAATAGTAACGGATGCCACTAACAGAATTGTGAGAAGTACCATACTTACAAGAACTTCGATGAGTGAAATGCCCTGTCGCTTTTGCATATGAGTACCTCCTCGCTTTAAAGTTATCTTTTAAAATATATCACGGACCATATACCTGCCACAAATCAGCCTCTATCAGTCCACCGATTGTCTCGAATGCAGATTGTAATCCCGCTGAATCAGAAGCGATGTATACAAATTTATGATTCGCATAATTTGAATCAATATCTGTTTGGGTCACTGTAATACCCAAAGAACGAGCAATATTGCCTACACTCACTAAATCTGTGCCTACATTTGAGAACCCAATTACAAAACAGGTAATATCCAAATCTTGAACGCCTGTGCCCTTGGCCTGTATTAACTGCTCTCCAACGAGTTGCACGTAATCTTTACCCACTGTAGTTT
>CALFXQ010000074.1 GCA_937958285.1 uncultured Fusibacter sp.
GACGCGCCCATCTTTGAAGTGGCTGATTTAGGCATTGTCGGCGATATTCACAAGGTTATCGACGCGCTGATGGACGCTTTGGAACAACATCGATTAGAGCAAGCATAATTTTACAAAAAAAAGGAGACTATATGCACGGCAAAAGTTACGACGAAATCAAAATTGGCGATACCGCATCCTTCGAAAAGACGATTTCCGAATCCGATGTGTATTTGTTTGCTGGCATTACTGGCGATCTCAACCCCGCCCATGTGAACGAACCTAAAGCAAGTGCTACCCGTTTTGGCGGACGCATTGCCCATGGCATGTTAGTCTCTAGCTTTATCTCTACCGTTTTGGGCATGTACTTGCCAGGTCCTGGCACGATTTATCTCGGCCAAGAGCTCAAGTTTCTCGCCCCTGTTCGCCTCGGCGATACGGTAAAGGCAATTGCTGAGGTTATAGCAAAGGACGATGAAAAAAAACGCATCACATTAAAGACACAATGCTACATTCAAGATGGTACTTTAGTAGTGGATGGTCAAGCCACAGTATTGGCACCTAAAAAAATAGCACTCTAGGGGAGGTTTTTATGCAAGCAATGATACGCATGCGCATGGGATCACACGATGCCCATTACGGGGGCAATCTCGTAGATGGCGCAAAAATGCTTCAACTCTTTGGCGATGTTGCCACAGAGCTTTTAATTCGCCACGATGGCGATGAGGGACTCTTTGTCGCTTACGAATCTGTTGAGTTTCTAGCACCGGTCTATGCCGGCGATTATATCGAGGCAGTTGGCGAGATTGTTCAAGTGGGAAACAGTTCTCGTAAAATGGTCTTTGAAGCGAGAAAAGTCATTATGCCAAGAACAGATCTAAACGAATCTGCTTGCGACTTTCTAGAAACGCCGGTTATTGTCACCAAAGCTGTGGGTACATGTGTTGTTCCAAAAGGCAAACAACGCATCCAAAGATAGTCATATAAAAACAACCCCCCAACAATATAAAATTTGGGGGGTTTTCTTTACCATTCGGGTCCGTTATCTTGTGTATCTTTTTGTTTTGATGGCTTAACTGGCTCAGGCTTTTCGTCTTCGATAATGACCACCGAGTCGTTGCTTTGATTTGTGTAAGCTTTAGGTTCGAGGGGTATAATCACCCATGCTAATACATAAAGCCAAAAGCTCACGCCGCCAAATAAAATGGCCACCAAGGTAATTAAACGCACGATTGCAACATCGATATTTAAGTAACTAGCAATACCACTACAAACGCCGCCCACCACTTGCTGTCTTGATCTGTAAAGTCTATTTGTTTTCATTGGATCCTCCTTCGTACTATAAACCTATTATAATCGAAAATCAGATCCTTGTGCTAAAACTCAGCAATCTCTAATCAAAGCCTAATACAAGTCATACAAGGGATAAAAGTCTGTCTATTAGTCTTCGAAGGCAAATACATGGGGTACATTTCTATAGTAGTCCCCATAGTTAAGACCATAACCAACAATGAATTTGTCGGGAATTTCAAAGCCCACAAAATCTGGAACAATATCGACCTGTCTACGACTTGGCTTGTCTAATAGCACGCAAGACTTAACGCTTTTAGCGCCCTTTGACACTAAATGTGCCATCACATTTTTCATGGTGATCCCAGAATCTGTAATATCGTCGACAACCAAAACATCGTAGCCTTCAATTGACCCTTCTATATCTTTTTTTACTTCTAATTTGCCACTGCTCTCATGCCCGTGACCATAGCTAGAAGTAATCATAAATTCAATTTTAACGGGAATGGGCATCTCGCGCACTAAATCTGCTGTAAAAATAAAACTTCCTTTTAATAGGGAGACGACCATCAAATTTTTATCGGTATAGTATCCTGTTAGTGTTTCGCCAAGTTCCTTGACGCGCTGTGCAATGGCCTCTTTAGTCAGCAAAGTGACTTCTCTTTTATTTTCGATGCTCATGTAGCCCTCCGTATTCGATATCCTCTATTTTAAGAGATATTGCAACCCTTGTCAAACGCTCAAATTAAATTGCTTCTTTTGGCACGCCAATATTTCCTGCTTTTGGTGAATAAAAATCATTAAATATTCAGAAATTAATAAATAATAGCTACCTTTTTCACTATTACAAAAGCTTCACACTATATCACTAGAAAAACGTTGTCATGGCGCTTTTTCCCATTGTACAATGAGTTAGGAATAATGCCTGTTCAAAGCACTGCAGGCCAGTATCGGAGGAAATTATGACAGAAATAAGAACCAAAAAAGCAGTCTCCAAAGAAACATTCGTATTTTTGGGGATTGTCATTGCAGGCATGCTTTATTTTGGACTAGAAATGGGCTTTGATGTGATGTTCGATGTCATCATAAAAACTGCCCACGATTTATTGCTAGATACCGTTTTTAAAATTATGGCTATCGCCGTAATTGCAGGCGCCTTTGCCTCTTTAATGACCGAGTTCGGCGTTGTAGCGCTTATCAACAAGCTCTTGTCCCCCATTATGCGACCCATCTATAGCCTGCCAGGCGCAGCCTCCCTGGGGATTATTACATGTTACCTCTCAGATAATCCGGCTGTTATTTCATTGACTAAAGACAAATCCTTCACAAAATTCTTTCGCAATTATGAAATCCCAACCCTATGCAATCTTGGAACGGCATTTGGTATGGGCATGGTACTATCCTTCTATTTATTTAGTCTAAATGCTACTTTTCTTCCGGCCATAATTGTGGGTAACATCGCTGCTGCCGTTGGTTCAATTGTCAGCGTTACCCTAATGTTAAGAGAAACAAAGAAGTTTTACGGCGTGAGTGCCGAAGAGGCAAAGAAACACCGCAGTGAAGCAGCAGAGCAAATCTCTGATGTGAGAGAAATTAGGTCTGGAAACACTTTAGAGCGCTTTTTAGAAGCCCTTCTAGACGGTGGTAAGAATGGCGTAGAAATGGGCCTTGCCATTATTCCTGGTGTTTTAGTTATTTGTACTGCTGTTATGATGCTCACCTTTGGCCCTCAAGGAGAGAATGGCGCATATATTAGTGCCGCATACGAAGGTGTTGCACTATTTCCAAAGCTAGCAAAATTTATTGAACCTGTATTGCAACTTCTCTTTGGCTTTAGCTCGCCTGAAGCAATTACCCTTCCAATCACATCACTTGGTGCCGTTGGTGCAGCCATGGGCATGGTGCCCAAACTACTCCAAGGGAATCTCCTTGGCGCAGGCGATATTGCGGTCTTTACTGCGATGGGCATGTGCTGGAGCGGCTACCTATCCACGCATGTTGGTATGATGGACGCCCTCGGTGTAAAAAAGCTTGCCAATAAAGCCATTATCAGCCACACCTTTGGTGGCATAGTCGCAGGTATTACAGCAAACTACTTGTACAAGCTCGTCGTTCTTATTATGGGCTAAGTATTAAACAAAGATGCTTGAACTTAAACCCGCTATAAAATCGTGAATGTACGATTGTCTATAGCGGGTTTTCTTATTGACATAAAAAAAGATGCTATTTTGGATAGCATCGAAGTATATACAATCGCTTTAGGGGGTCGATTGTATGATCAAGTCGCAAGCGACCTAACCGCTAATTAAATTTTGACAACAAGATTTCTGTCATCACTTGGTCGGCTGAACTCATGCCTCGATTGGCGAGCAAGCCTAGATTTCGAACAGAATCTTCGGGTGTCACCCCTACAATTCCATTTCTTTGATCTGCATAACTTTGATGTTTTAAAAGATATACAGATTGGATCGCCGCAGCTGTAGCAGTGGAAAGTTTTAAGGAACATCCAAGTTTAGCCCCATCACATGCCATACCACTTAAATTTGCAATCATGGTGTTGACAATGAAAGGTAGCTGGTCCTGAGGAATGCCAAAAAGATATCCTATGCCAACGGCAGATCCCGTTGCAGAGGCTACACCGCAGGCACAAATGGGAGACAATCTACCAATGGCATGCTTAATGTAGCTATTTACCAGATGACTCATCGCAAGCGCTGTCGCGATTTGTTCTGTGGAATATTTAAATATCATAGATGCTGCGACGATTGGAAGTACTGCTGTCAAGCCATTATTTCCGCTTCCATTGCTCGTCATAACAGGTAAGTTAGCACCCGCCATACGCGCATCGGAGGCAGCAGCAGTCATTTGCATCGCCAAATTCATAAGATCTTTTGGTTCTAGTTGATGAAGTTGTTCTTTTGCAAGTGCAAAACCTAGTCCAAGTCCCGGTGCATTTTGCAAACCGTATTGGGCCATCTGTAAATTCATGTGATAGCCATCCATCAGAAACAACAGATCTGAATGCTCTATTTCTAAAACGGACTTTAGGATATCGTTAATCTTCAAAGAAAACAACGACTCGTAATCTTTCTTTATTTCGCTGTTGCTATCGTCTTGATAGTAGACGACATCGTCTACAGCGTAATATGTGAGAAGGTCGTGTCTTCTGCTCAAAACGGCTTCGTGTATTTGATCGGTGGTTTTTATTTTAACGCCGATGTAGATTCTTTCTGGTCCAGTATATTGAACGATTGTAATGGGCACACATTGCTGAAAACGATGGGCCTGTGTAACATCGCACTCGCTTAACTCTGCCAGTAAAGAAAGTCCAAAATCGGATTTCGCAAAAACGCCCATTGCCACTGAAATTTCTAGGCCTACGCGCTTTGTTCTTGGTACGCCAACATTGAGTGCATTTTTTAGTATATTAGTAGATACCATTAACGTAATAGATTCAATCGTCGATACTTCATCGATGGCCTTTGCAGCATGTGCCGCTGCCAATGCAATGGCTACGGGTTCTGTGCACCCCATTGCGGGTTTCACTTCTTCTCGTAGACACTTTAGGATTAAGTCTTTCATAGGCACCTCGCTATCTTTACTAGTAGATATAGCAAGTTCTGTGCCATTTTATAAAATTGAGTTCATCAACATTATTTGTAGCTTCATTGAGATTATAATCTAGACCGCAATCCAAATACATAGGACTTTTGACTTATATAAGAGCAAAAACTGTCTCAAAATAATACCATGGCGCGAAATCTCAATACCCTGGTTTTCTATTAGTCTTAAAATGAGACTAGAAGATCGTGATTGCAAGTCTCATTTTAAGACTGGTATCAAAATGAGAACGAGTCAATTTGGTACCGGTCCACGCTTTGAATGCATGCGCTTTATATATTGAATTGGTTCTCGAGTTGATAATGCTTCATCTTCCGATATAAAGTAGCCCTACTTATGCCCAAAACGCTGCAGACGTGGTTTATTCCCTCTCTATCTCTTCCAAACTGAGCGAGGGCACTTAAAATCATATCTTTCTCAAGACTCTCAAGCGTCTGAAATTGGCGATCGGAATGTCTTCTTCCTGAGCTGACAAAAAATCGATTGGGCAAATCGTCTACATTGATTACGCCATCTGTATCGATATTTAATGCGTATTCAATGACGTTTTCGAGCTCTCTAATATTGCCTGGCCACCGATGCTGCTGGAACACCTGAATGACGCCTTCACTCATTGTAACTTCGCGCTCTATATGCAACCTTTCAAGTTTTGAACGCAATAATTTTTTGACGATTGCAACAATGTCGTCTGAGCGATCTCTTAAAGGTGGCAAAATAAGGGGCACAACTTGAATGCGGTAAAATAAGTCTTCTCGAAACTCGCCATCGGCTACAAGTTTCTCTAAGTTGCGATGGGTGGCACAAATAATTCTTACATCTATGGGTATTGGGAGCCGTGCACCGATTCTTTCTACAGACCGCTCCTGTAACACCCGAAGAATCTTTACTTGAAGATTGAGGGGCATTTCACCAATTTCGTCGAGAAAGACCGTACCTCCGGTGGCAAGCTCAAACTTTCCTGGCTTTCCAAGCTTACTTGCCCCGGTAAAGGAACCCGCCTCATATCCAAAGAGCTCACTTTCTAATAAGTTTTCGGGAATCGCACCACAGTTAATTGCGACAAACGGCTTGTCTTGACGTGCGCTGGCGTTGTGAATAGCCCTTGCAAATACTTCTTTTCCTGTGCCGCTTTCTCCTTGAATAAGCACAGTAGATGAAGTCTTTGATGCCTTTAATGCCAATGTGATCGCTTGTTGAATTTTTTCTCCGCTGCCGTCGACGTCATTAAATGAATATTTTAAGGGTTGCGCTTCAAAGGCTTGATAACGCTGAATGGCTTCACCTAACGATTCTATAAAAAACACAAATCTTAAATTTGACTGAAATAAGATGCTATGTCTATCGAATTGCCCTCTTCTGATTGGCGCATCTGGCCAAACAAATTGTTGATTAAATAGCTTTTCTTCGGGTTTTCCTTGCAATAGTTCTCTAGGGAGTACGGGATTCGCATTCAAATTTAACAGGCGGCTCGCCAGGGCGTTGAATCGCAGCACATTACCGTCTAAATCCGTAAAAACAACACCCCGCTGTAGATTATCAAACAGCAAATCCAATTCTTCGTGTGCGTATAATAGAGCGCTCTTTGCATTTTCTTCACTTAATTTTGCCACAATAAGATGACTCATTTGCATTAAAAAGTCTTTGACACCCGCTTCGCGACGCACGAGATAATCTCTTTCTTGCTCAGAGAATGC
>CALFXQ010000075.1 GCA_937958285.1 uncultured Fusibacter sp.
AAGATGCTTGACGATGGTTTTCTCTATGCTTACGGTGTGTTATACAGCGGCATAGTTATCACATTAATGTCGTTGGTAGACGTCATACGAGAATCTAAAATAAAGTAAAGGTGGGAACGCTTTGAAAAATTATCGAGAAACTTTACAAGACGATATAGGCAATCTATATATCAGAAAGAATCTTTTTTTATTAAAAAGGGCAAAGGGGGAGAATGTCGACCCCAAAAACGATGAATACTTACAAAGACTAGCGACCTTTTCCCAAGCGGAGAAACTCTTTAGAGTGGATTTAAAGGGCAAGGTTAACCAATTTTTAAGCAAGCAACCATCTGGGTTGCCACAAAAGCTATTGCGCTTCGAAAGACAACTGTTTGTCGCTAAAGAAGAAGTGCATTTTTACGAGGCGTTTAGTGAATTGTCATACGAAGCAGAGTTACGTCTTAACCAAGCGAAGGTTAAGGCTAAACAATTGCCCGAAATTATCGAAAACTACAAGCAATTAGATAAAGAATTATCTAAGGCGCGTCAAGAGTCAAAACGTATTGACTTAAAAGATGAAGCAGACGCGCAAAAGGCTTATAAAGCATACAAAGTAACCTTAGACACCGAGTACGAAGCATCTAAGCAACAACTCAAAAGCAAATTTAATCAAGGTACAATTTCAAAGAAAGCTCTAAAAAATGGCATTGTGGAACTTAAGCGCCATCGCTCGGAGAGTCTTGCTATAAAGCGTCTAATCGCGCCAAAGCAAAGCATCAAAGAGCTTGTATCCAATAAGAAGTATCTGTTGACTAAGGGAATCAGTCGCCAGATTAAAGTGATGAACTCAAACTTGTCGGATGTTAGACGTCTAACACCTGTAGAAGTAAACCGCACCATGCCAGTTTGGGCATTTTTATCGTTTCCTATACCAGGTCTTGGTCAGATGCTCAATGGGCAATGGATTAAAGCGCTTCTGTTCTTTTTAGGGTCGATTTACAATTACTTTATTGCGATTCCATATGCCCTCGGGTATGGGAACTATCAAGGTGATGGCCTGTATGGTTTAATGACGCTGGCCGAAGGTGGCATGAAACTCGACAAGTCGATTATCTTTATGATTGAAGGTGTGGTCGCGCTATTTTTGGTTATTTTTGCCATTGGCATCTTTTGGCTGAGCTTTAAAGATGTGCTCAAGGTAGAGACTGATCGCATCAAGGGCATTCGCCCGAGATCGTGGTTTGAAACACTTGTAAAAATCGAACAAGAGGGCTTCCCATATCTTGTTTCGATACCAGCACTTGTCGTCACGGTATTTGTAGTCTTAGTGCCAATTACAACTGCGATTTTGCTGTCATTTACCGGCATGGATCCCCAGCATCAGTCAAAGTTTGGTTGGGTAGGACTAGAGAACTACAAGTTAATCGCCATGGGTCAAGGTATGGCAGGCTCTGTTTTCTACTCGATCTTGGGGTGGACTTTAATTTGGACGTTGGCCTCTTCAACCCTCGCAATTATGACGGGCTTCACACTAGCCATTATCGCGCACAATGAACGCATTATTGGCAAGACGTTCTTTAGGATTATTTACCTCTTGCCTTGGGCAGTGCCAGCGTTTATCACGATTATGTTCTTCAGTATTATGCTGTCGCCAGATGGTGCAATCACACAACTGGTCGAGAACACCTTCAATATACAACTGGAAGTGAAAAGTAGTATATTTCAGTCGCGGCTTGCTCTAATTTTTATGCAAGTTTGGCTAGGGAGTTCGTATGTCTTTTTGCTTTCTACTGGCGTACTTCAGGCAATTCCAGAGGATTTGTACGAGGCGGCTCAGATAGATGGTGCCACCGAATGGCAGAAGCTCCGACGCATAACAGTGCCCATCGTGCTATTTCAAACGGCCCCGCTTCTTGTAGGTCAGTATACATTCAACTTTAACAACTTTTCAATTATCTATTTGTTCAACAGCGGTGGGCCATTTAATCCGTCTAAGTACGGCAATTTAGCTGGTGGAACGGACTTGCTAATTTCTTATATCTACAAGCTTACAACAGAAAATCAGTACCAGGCTGTGGGTGCGGCGATTACAATCGTCATCTCCCTTGGTTTAATGGTCTTCGCCTTTATCGGATTTAAAAATTCTAAAGCGTTTAAGGAGGAGCGTCTCTAATGGGTCTATTTAAAAGAAAAAGCACAATGTACCTATCAGACCGTCAGCCGCTAAGCCCCTTAGGCGTGGTCAATTTAGGATTTTCTTATGTCGTTCTCTTCGCGTGGGTCATAGCCATTGTTTGGCCACTGTATCAAATGGTACTTTCGGCCTTCAATGGTAAGCAAGAGCAGTACTTGATGCTCAATACCAACTTCGATTTCTCCATTAAGCACTTTCAGTATCTCTTCGAAGAAACACTCTACCTCACTTGGGTAAAAAATACGGTCTTTATCGCCTTATCTACGGCGATACTCACCCTGGTGATTGTTTCGTTTACGGGTTACGCATACTCGAGATTTAGATTTAAGGGAAGAAAACCTTCTTTAATGGCGATTATGCTCATTCAAACGATCCCAGCCTTTGCAGGTATTACCGCTTATTTCACCATGCATTCAATCGTTGCCTCTCTTGCACCTTGGTTTACACGTCAGATGCTACTTGTGCTGATTTATTCAGCAGGTGGTATTGCAGGCAATACATTTATTATGAAAGGGTATATCGACTCCATATCTTCAGAGCTAGACGATGCTGCGCGCATCGATGGATGCTCAAGTATGCAAGTCTATCGTTTGATTATCATGCCAATAGCGCGACCTATGCTTGCGATTATCGCTCTTTGGTCCTTTATAGGTCCATTTATGGATTACTTGATGCCGAGAGTGCTCTTAACCAATCCTAAATCCTATACATTAGCAGCGGGACTCTTTACGCTCATAAGCGATATGCGCACCCTCAATCAGCCCGCATTCGCCGCAGGCGGTTTACTCACTGCAGTGCCAATCGTCATCATGTTTATGGTATTGCAAAAGCAGCTTGTTTCAGGTTTGGCAAAAGGTTCGGTCAAAGGGTAATCTCTTAAGCTGATTATTAAACGGAGGATAACATGAAGGTATCACTTAAGTCTATTGGCAAGAAGTATGAAGGGCGCGAAGCCTATACATTGAAAGATATAAACCTCGAAATTGAGTCTCAAGATTTCTGCGTTATTTTAGGTCCATCAGGGTGCGGTAAAACCACATTGCTTCGCATGATTGCAGGTCTCAACTCCATTACAGAGGGAGATTTGCTCTTTAACAACAAGCGCATGAATAAAGTGCCTTCAAAAGATCGCGATATCGCAATGGTATTCCAATCCTATGCGCTTTATCCGCATATGACGGTATATGACAATATGGCATTCTCGCTCTCCATGAGAAAAGAACGCAAACAGGTGATTCACGAGCGCGTTATTGAAGCGGCCAAACTACTTCAAATTGAAGAGTATCTCTATTCGAAGCCATCGGACATTTCTGGTGGCCAACGTCAGCGTGTCGCATTAGGTCGCGCGATGGTTAGAAAACCCGCTGTATTCCTGATGGACGAGCCTTTGTCAAATCTCGATGCAAAGCTTAGAGAGCACATGCGCGTAGAACTTGTGAGGCTTCATAAGGCATTGGGTACAACCTCGATTTACGTCACTCACGATCAGGTTGAAGCCATGACCATGGCCACAAAAATCGTCTTGATGAACGAGGGAAAAATTCAACAAGCGGGCAAGCCAGATGAGTTTTACAACCAGCCTGCAAATATTTTTGTTGCAAAATTTATTGGTTCCCCTACAATGAATATCATTGAGGGTAAAATGCAAGGTG
>CALFXQ010000076.1 GCA_937958285.1 uncultured Fusibacter sp.
TTTCTTTTTTCTTATTTTAAATCGTCTGCGCTAATGTAGCCGCTTTCTACTAACAATGTCTCGAGGTTGTCTTTTGTTACAACTTGTGGATCTAACAAGATTGACGGAACTTGTTTAGCGCCGTTATCTACTTCACCATTTGTCTCAACAGATTCACCTTTTGCGAGTTTAATTGCCGTGCTGATTGCCGCGTTTGCCAATAGGCGCGTATCTTTGAAGATTGTCATTGACTGTTCGCCCATTTTGATGCGCTTTGCAGCAGCTACTTCAGAATCTTGTCCTGTAATAACGGGAACTTTGACATTTGCAGCTTTGAATGCTTCGATAATGCCACCTGCAGTGCCGTCGTTTGGAGCGAGAACGCCAACTACTTCAGCGCCAGCATTGGCAGTCAAAACGTTTGACGCTCTATTTTGTGCATTTGCTGGTACCCAGTTATCTGTAGCAACTTGCTCAAAAGTATCGCCGCCGATGACTGTGTAATCGCCAGAATCAATTTTGCTTTGGAGCACGCTCATTGCACCTTTAAAGAATAAGAGTGCGTTGTTATCTGTTGGTGCGCCTGCAAACAACATGATGTTGCCCTTTGCAACATTCTCAACGAAATATTGACCTTGTAGTTGACCTACGCGCTCGTTGTCGAAGGAAAGATAGTAGTTCAACTCACTGCTTGCTGTAACAAGACGGTCGTAAGAAATAACTGGAACGCCTTCATCATTTGCTTTTTTTACAAGCTCAGCAGATGCAGATGCATCGTGCGGTGCCAAGATTAAAACGTCTATACCTTGAGTCAATAAGTTTTCAACTTGCTGTACTTGTTGCGCTTGGTCAGCATCTGCAACTTGAACTAAAAGCTTAATGCCTTCTTGTGACGCTAAAGCTTCCATAGCTTCTTTATCGCGAACCCAACGCTCTTCGCGCTGTGTTGGCAAAGAGACACCTACAACAATTTCTTCCATCGCTGGTGCTGCTGCTTCTGTGACAGCCTCTGTAGCTGCTTCAGTAACTTCCTCTGTTACTTCCGCTGGCTTTTGGCAACCTGCAAGTGTAAAGATCAATGCGAAAATCATCAAAATGCTCAAAATCTTTTTCATTTCTTCCTCCCCTAGTTGGAAACGTGGTTTTACGGCGCATCAGCGACCATGGACTCATTATAGGATAACGCTTGCCCTTCCACACTAGCGCCATTTATGCATTTGACATCGTTTTCACAGCACTTCACACAAAAAAAAGAACGCGTATACGCGCTCTAGCATTTTTTTATCCATAAATTAATCCAGTTATCTTTAAGGCTGATACCTATACACATCTTCTCTTAAGTGAAAACCACTTTCAATAATCATTTTATCCATATTTGAGCGATCCACCACGATCACATCGAGCTTTAGATATGGCACATCTAAATAACCATTGTACAATGTCTCTTCGACGGGCAAGGTCTGACCCTCTGCCAAGGCAACTGCCATATTCACAGCTTGCGTTGCCAAATCGTTTATTGGCTTGTACACAGTTGCCAACTGTGTACCGGCAACAATGCGCTGACATGCAGAAAGCTCCGCATCCTGACTCACCACCGGTATAGTCCCCGCTAAATTTTCCTCGGCTAGGACTTTTATGGCACTGGCTGCCAACATATCGTTGGCACAAATCACACCGTCTATCTTCTTACCCTGCGCCAGTACTTCTCGAATTGCCTCTTCGGCATAGCGCTCTCGCCAACCATTGGCCCATACCTCGTGCACCACTTTAACGGGTGCAGGTGCCTGTTCCTTAATGGCCCTATAAAAGCCCTGATTGAGCAGTAAAGCATTGTTGTCTTTGGGATCTCCATTAATCACGACAATTTGCTTGGTCAGTGTTCCCCCTGCATCTGTGCGATTGGACCTCTGCTGCATGAGTTGGCGAATCATACGCGCTGCCAACTCATAACCAATGCCCTCGTTGTCAAAAGACACATATAAATCCACGCCAGGTGATTTGATGAGGCGGTCATAGGCGATGACCGGAATCCCTGCGCGCTGGGCTTTGGTTATCACTTCGTTTAGCGCGGTGGCATCGTTAGGAAGTACAATTAAAGCATCGACACCTAAGTCCACAAGCGCTTCTATCTGAGTTCTTTGCTTTTGAATATCTTCGTTGGCGATTTGAACATTCACCTGATAGCCACGTTCATTGGCCTCAGCCACGATAATCTCCATATCACGCTGCCATCTCTCTACGACCAACGAGTCAAAGGAGAGCCCAATTACTGGCACATCTTTGGTGGCCTCATTGTCGTCATCCCCAACGCCAATCTTAAGGCCGCACCCACTGCCCAGCCACAGCACCGATACTAGCAGTGCAAGGACCAAGGCCATTAACTTTACCCTTTTCACATCGTTCACCCTATGAACCCATCACCTTTTGATATTCGCTTGGCGTATAACCCGTAACCTTCTTAAACAATCTTACAAAATAGTTGGGGTCTTGATAGCCCACCGCGTAACCTACGTCTTTTATAGCCATACCACCTTTTGTAAGCAGCACCTTGGCCTCAGCCAAACGCAGGTCCGTTAAAAAGCCAGTGAGCGTATTGCCCGTATAGTCTTTAAAAATCTTTGAGAGATAAGGCGATGTCACATGAAGCTCCTTGGCTAAGCCCTCTAGGCTTACCTCGGTGGACATATGCGCCTTTAAATACGCCTCACACCACTGAACCAAACGCGCGGGTGCGGTTTCTTTCGCACCTGTTCGGCCATCGGTGTCTTGCCCTTGAGTATGATCTTGTAGCTGTGTGTTTGCTTGACCAAACCCATGTGCAAGTTTTCGCTGGCGCTCTAAACGCTCCTTCTCGATAGCGCCTTTCAGTAGCTCCAGAGACTCTACATTGCGCGACGAAAGGCCCACCGCCTCATTAAGGGCCTGCAAAGTCTGAGACCATGAACTGGCATCTACAGTATGGCTAAATACCATTTTGAGCTTAATACCCTGGCGATTAATAGCGTCTTGATAAGCCCCCTCAAGTAGGTCAAAGAGTTGACCAGCCTCAAAATTCTCTACATAACCGTAAAATCTTTGACCCAGTGGATCTGATAAAAGGCCGCCACCTGCGTACTTTAAGCGATTGCGCAGATCTTGACATGCATCTCCCAGGCGGTTGTAATAGGCATTAGACTGTTGCCATGTGGCTTCACTTGGCAGTGGCACTGCCTCTACCACAAGCAATGCGCCTCGCTTGAGCTCTAGGCTGAGCAAATCTCTAAAAACCTGCAGTTGTATCGACAAGTCCGCCCATTGCAAGAGACTAAAAAAGAAATTGTTCTCTACCATCTGCATGGCGCGGTAAAGGCGGTCGATGCTTTCGAGCTCTTGGTACCGCTTTGATTTTGCATACTGAATGGATTGAAGAGACCTCGATACCACCTCGCTGAGCTTTTGCTTGGTAAGGGGTTTTAAAACATAATCTTCAACGCGAAACTTAAAGGCTTCTCTTGCGTAATCAAACTGATCAAATGCCGTCACAATGACCAAATGCACATGAGGATCTAAGCGACGTGCTTCCTTAATAAATTCGAGACCGCTCATACCTGGCATGCGTATGTCGGTCATTACGAGTTCTGGGCGATGGGCTTCTAACTTTAAGAGCCCCTCTTTGCCATTGCGAGCCGTTTCCACTTCTATCTGTGGAAAAATTTGTCCCAGCATATGCGTCACTGAGTCGAGAACAATTTTCTCGTCGTCAATTACGAGTACTTTCATGATAAGCCTCCTTGCCACTTCCGAGTAAGGGCAACGTCAATGTCACGTGTGTGCCCTTCCCCAGTTCTGATGAAATACTGAGCACTTCTCGGCGATCAAAAAACACCTTCAAACGCTCATACACATTGGCTAGTCCCAATCCTGTAGTGTGGCCAAGTGCAATGCCCTGATTATAGGCGCTGGCTACAAGCCGCTCGAGAGTCTCTTGATCCATTCCCGCACCATCGTCGGAGACTGTTACAACTGCGCAATTCACCCCAGTGGAATCGACGCCAACCTGGGCCAAAATATGTATATGCCCTGGGGTTTCCTTGTGCTTGAGTCCATGTACCAACGCATTTTCTACAATGGGCTGTAAGATCATCGGCGGCATTGATAAGCCGTAGCAGCCGGCTTCAACTTCGAAAGTCATCACCAACATATCTTGAAAACGCACTTTCATCAGGTGATAGTAGTGCTTTAGATTTTCTAATTCATCTGAAAAGCTCACGGTATTGTCGAGGCGTTGAATATTGTAGCGGAACATTCGCGCCATATGATCTAAAAAGCTTGCCGTTTGATCGGCATCTTCTAAAATTGCCAACTGGAGTCCTGCATTAATGGTATTAAACAAAAAATGCGGATTAATTTGGGACTGTAGGGCGAGAAGCTCCGCTTGCTTTAACAAGTTTTGCATGCGCAGGTTCTCCACTGCGCTTAGGCGCAACTGCTTTTGAGTTTCTGCCTTGTCTTTTAGCTCTTCTATAGAGCGGGCCATATGTGTGGCTACCTCCGAAAAGGCCTGAGACAACACAATCGCTTCATCGTATCCATAGTCGCCAGCCACATCAATATGATAATTGCCACTGCTGAGCTGCTGGGCATGGAGCGACAGCGCCTCAATGGGTTCCGATATACGCTGGGTAAAATCCACCACAAAGACCATGCCCAGCAGTAGGAGCAACAAAAATATCCAAAGCAACAAAACGTTAATTTTGCCCATCTGCTCAGTCATCGCTACGTACCGATTGAGATTTTTAGAAAAATCCAGCCTAAACAGCCCTTGAATGCCTTCTTTCAAAAATTGACTTCGCGTCATTAATGTCGCTTGTGCCTTAAGTGTGGCCTGGATATTTCTGGCGCGCTTTTGCTGTATGGCATCTTCTGCTGCCTCTAAATAAGGTGTGACCAGTATGCCGAGATTGTGGAGTCTAAGCTCTGCCTCATCGGCAGAAAGACCCACTTTCAAGCGCTTCGACAACTCTAAAAGCCGTTCGCGTTCGGTCATATACCCAACAAAGCTATCGGAGTCCTTTGTCTCTAAATACCGCGTAACATGCGCTTCCATGGCATTCATAGACTTTTCTAAATCTGAGAGCATCAGACTGCGATCGAAGAGTGCGTCAAAGCTCTCGCTGAGATCATTTGTTACAAATAGCACAGATCCATAGCCAATCAATAGCCCAAAGAGCAAAACAAGGGTAAATCCCAGTACCTTGGCCCTTATGGTTGTCACCTTGAGCCGCTTTATTAGATGATGCCACTTACCTCGCAGTTTACTGTTATTTTGCATTGTCTGGCCCTTCTATTACGTTTATGGGCATCAATTGATATGCCGTTGGCGCATTATCTCCAATCAACTTTGTCATTAATCGCATTGCTTCTACGCCCATGGCCACATAATCCACTTGAATACTGGCTTCAATAAGACCCTTCTCAACACCATCCACTACTTGAGGGATATTGCCACTGCCAATGAGCACCACTTCTTTAATGCGATTATAGTCGATAAGTACATTCATAGCCTTAATGGTATCTTCTGGCTCGGTGCAGACAAAAATTTGCACTTTTCCGGCTTTAAGGGCATTCTCAATAATGACTTCTGAAGCCAATTCGGAGGTATACACCACCTCTATATTAGTCGGGTTTAACGCGTTTTCAACCCCCTGCCTAAAGCCATTTAAGTAGGCGCTGCTCGCGATACCTGTCGCATCTTGATGAGATGCACCGAGCAATACCATAACTGACTGCGATTGAATAGGTTTAGCCCATTTAATGGCCATTTCTGCAGCTTTCTTGCCCACCAGCACAGGATTTGCACCAATATATGCATCTCTTAAGGAGTCTGGGGCATCGTGATCGATGACGACTACCCGCATGCCACTTTGTACCGCCTTTTGAATATAGTTAGTGGCACCTGCATTCTTTCTGAGCTTAACAAAAATCCCTTCGCATTGGGTGAGACTTGCCAACTCAAATGCCTGGGCCAGTGACTTTTCGCCATCTACCTGATACAAGGTAACCACCGAACCCACATCTTTTGCAGAGGCCTTGAGTCCATCTATTAATGCATCATTCGCAGCGGTTAACTCCATATCCATTATGAGTGCGTACTGTACTGTGGCATTTCCCTGAACGGCTAAGAAGGTAGGTGGCAGATTTGCCGAGCCTGCCACTTGAAAAAAGGCCACCATTAGAAGCACAGCCAATATGCTTGTCAGGCCAACTTCAATAACTTTTAGTGCAATTCTTTTTTTGTCTTTGAGCATATTGACACCCCCTTTATCTTTATCAATGTATCAGTTTTTTAACATCTTGACAAGAAAAGGACAGCGCCCAAAATGTCTAAGCACTGTCCTCAATGTATGTTTGATTTAAAAAATTATCGCCAAAAACCTTAGTCGACTATTCTGTTCTAAAGCGATTTGTCTCTTTTTCGAGCACTGTAGCCATATTTTTAAGTTCTGAAATACTTGCAGCGATTTCTTCGAAGGTCGCTACTTGATTTTCAATATTGCCACCAATGTGTTCTGACGATTCTACGTTGCCTTGCATAATATGAGAGAGTTCATCGATGGCCTTTGCCATTTCTTCTGAAATCTGAGACTGCTGCTGAGCACCTTCGCTAATGCGGTTGATTTTTGCAGTAATGGCCTCGATGGTATGAAGAATCTGACCAAAACTCTCATTGGTGTCGTGGGCTTCTTTCACGCTATTGCCAACCAGACGCTGTTCGTTCGTCATGGTCTCGCTTGCTCCATTGATGTCTTTGGCAATTTGCTTAATAATATTGCCAATTTTATGAGCCGAGCCTTTACTCTGCTCTGCAAGCTTTCTAACTTCTTCTGCAACCACCGAGAAACCTCTGCCATGTTCACCAGCACGCGCTGCTTCGATAGAAGCATTCAGTGCAAGTAGCGATGTTTGCTCTGCAATGGCATTGATAATGGAGACGATGCTCACAATTTCTTCTGATGAAAGTTTCAGTGTGCCAATAACGCCAGCCATGGACTCTGAAGAGTATTTAACTTGTTCAATACTGTCCACAACCTTAGACAATCTATTGGCGCCGTCTTTAGACGCGGAGAGTACTTTATGAGAGTCATCTGCCACTGCATTGGCCTCTTTGGCAATCATTTGAGCAGAACTAGAAAGCTCTTGAATACTCGCTGTTGTTTCTTCTACAACACTTGCACTATTCTGAAGACCGTCGATCATTTTTTGTACTTCGTAGCTAATCTGTTCGATACTCTCGTTTGCCTGATCGATAGCATCGTGAATCTCATCTGTAGAATCTAGTAGTGATCTTGCGCTACTCTTAACCTGAACCACCACATCTTTGATCTTCTCGACGAACATATTGAAGAGTTTGGCCAAAGTTCCCATTTCTTCTTTTGTGTTGAGCTTGAGCTGTTTGGTCAAGTCGCCCTCGCCATCCGAGATGTCTTTGAGCATAATATTGACATTTTTGATAGGGCGAGAAATGATATTTGCGAGCACAAATGCAAAAGCCAGAGCCAACACTGTGACTGCTCCAACAATGCCTACAAATAATAGAATTGTACTGCTTATTTTAGAATCTAACCTTGCTTTAATTAAATCGCTAAACTCTGCTGTAATAATGTCTACTTGAGAGCTGATAATTGCCAAATCGTACAACTGGCCACTTGTTTCTGAGCTACCAATAGACTCATCTAAAGAAACCAACTCATTAAATGCACTTACATAAGCATCTGCTGCTGCTTTATATTCATCTTTAAAACTCTGATCGAATGTACCCAGCGCTACTTGGGCATTAGGATAGCTGAGTTGATCTTCGATGCGCTTAGCAAAAACAGAATTTTGTGTATACAAGTAATTGATATGTGCTAAGTCGAGTTCGTTAATTGCCGCAACGAGAATTGGATCTTTGGGAAGCTTATTGAGAATTTTCTTTAAATCTGCAGAAAGCACATCAATTTTACCTACTACGCCATACATGCCAAAACCGCGGTTTTGAACTGCAAGGTGGATGGCTTCGAAGGCCATTTGGTATTCTTCAACGTTAAACTGTAATTCTCCTAGTTTCATTTGAAGATCCGCATCCTCAACAATCATTTTTGTAGCAGCCAGCGCCTCGACAGCCGCATCTACTTTGGCATATTCTTCTTTAAAAGACGTCGTTCTAATGGTGTCTACCAATTCGCCGAGAGGCGCATCTTTCGCCGCTGAATGGAAATCTTCGTTGGTGCGATCAACAAGTAAAAACTCTCGTCTGAGCACATTTAACTTTTCGACAGACTGGGCAATTTCACCTTGTGACATAATAATTGGCAAGAAGTTTTTTGTAATATCGTTGATGATAACGATTGTTCCAACTGTAATAATTACAAGTGCAAGAATCATAATCCCAAAACCAGAGAGAATCTTATTGCGTATTCTCCAGTTTCTAAAGGCCAATATAGAACCCGCTGGCTTCTCTTTGCCATCGTTTTTATCTTTATTTTTAAATTTTGACTTATTCTTTGATTTGCCTTTAGCTTTTTTATCGCCTTTTTTTGCCACAGGTGCCGCAGCATCTGGGTTTGTTTCTTGATTCTCTGTGGCAGCTCTTGCTTCGGCATCAATTTCTTGATCTACTACTACATCACCTGTAGATTCAGACGATTCATCCCAAAACGAGGCACTTAAATCGGTAGCGTCTTCTTGACTTTGCGTGGATTCCCTCCCTTGATTCTCGTAGGTATCCAACTCTTTTCCAAATTGTTTTTCGTCCTTCATTTTGCTCCTCCCCATTGTACAGCACTTTATAACGACGCTTCGCAGCCCCCTAAAACTGACTCCTCACTATGAGACTCAATTTTTTACTATATAAAACGATTTTAACATGTCCTTTAAGATTACGTAACTCTTATTTTGTGATTATTTCTAGCAATTCCGTGTATTCGCCATAACCTCTCTCTACCATTTCTTCGATTGGTATAAATTCTAATGCGGCTCCATTAATACAATATCTTAATCCGCCCATCGCTTTAGGCCCATCGTCAAACAAATGACCAAGGTGGCTATCCCCCGCTCGACTGCGTACTTCGAGGCGCAACATGCCATGGCTCCTATCCTTGAACTCGAGTATCACATCTGGCGCAATGGGCTTGGAAAAGCTTGGCCAGCCACAACCCGCATCAAACTTGTCCGTCGACAAGAACAGGGGTTCTCCTGTCACAATGTCGACATAAATTCCCCGCTTATCTTGAGTGTAATAGGGGTGAGAAAATGGGCGTTCAGTTGCTGAGTTTTGTGTGACATTGTAACTGGTTGGGCTTAGCTTGTGTTTTATTTCGGTAGCGCTGGGCTTGTTGTAGCGCGAGGCATCAATTTTTGGTGTGTTGTTCTTAATTGTCATGGGGTTATCCTCCAATATTCAATGCATTTATTACCCAAGTCACTGACATTTTATGCAGAAAAATTCAAAGTGAAATAAACCTATAGAAAGAGGATACAACATGATAAAATTAAAGAAATTGGAGGATTCTATGTTACCAGATCAAAAGAAAAAATGGGCTTGGCTAGGCTTGGCACTTACGGTAGCGATTTTTGGCGCAATCGTCTATATGGGCATGCGGTCGGTGCCCTCGGTTGGCATTATTGGGGGCGCGGATGGACCCACAGCCATATTTTTAACTGGTCCTGAAAAAGGCGTAAACTGGTTGGAAGTTGGACTCTTATTAGCCGCAGGCGCTCTTGTTATATGGCTTATTATAAGAGAGAACAAAAAAGGTGTTGGAAAATGAGTGCGCGTACTAGGCGTTTGCAGGCTGATCTAGCACTTCTCGTCATTACAGTAGGATGGGGTTCTTCCTTTATACTCACAAAAAATGCCCTCGCCGACCTCAGTACCTTTAATTTTCTTGCCCTTCGCTTCTTGTTGGCCTTTGCTATTGCCGCTTCAATTTTTGCGAAGCGCATGCTTATGGCAAATAGGCAAACATGGCGAGCTGGAATAATTGTAGGAACTGTGCTCTTCTTGGGCTATGCACTACAAACATTAGGTTTAACGATGACCACTGCATCGAACTCCGCATTTATTACTGGTTTTTCTGTAATCTTGGTGCCTCTCTTAAGTGCCTTGGTCTTTCGTACAAATATTGCCTGGTCTGCAATACTTGGAACCATAATGGCACTGGCCGGCCTTGCCCTTCTGACTCTTGGCGATAAATTTCAACTTGGCCTTGGCGATGGGCTTACCTTTCTTTGCACGCTGGCTTTTGCAAGTCACATTATTCTCGTTGGACATTACACCAAGGGTGTGGATTCCATCGTCCTTGGCGTTGTACAAATTGGCGTCGTGGGTATACTCAGTACAGTCACTACATTTGTATTCGAAGCACCTATAGTGCCCCTCAATGCCGATGTATGGCTTAACCTCACCATCCTTGCAGTACTCTGTACAGCTGGGGCCTTTATTGTGCAGTCCGTCGCACAGCAGTACACAACTGCAACCCATACCGCACTCATCTATACCGGCGAACCCGTTTTTGCAGCACTATTTGCCTACTTTATGGTCGGTGAAATACTTACCACCAGAGGGCTAATCGGCGCAGCCTTGGTCGTGATGGGGATGCTCACAGCAGAACTGCTGGGACTACTCAAACTCAAACCGACGCACTAGGGTGGCTCGAGGGTGGCACCAGGGTGCCTGGGTAAAAAAAGAGCAGCACAATCTGAAACGCTCCGCAGATTTGGCACATTTTCACCAAATCGAGGACTCGCGTGGAAGATTGAGACTGCTCTTATTTTTTGAGGGTGGCACGAGGGTGGCACGAGGGTGGCTCGAGGGTGGCACTAAGGTGCTAGAGTTATTAAGTGATAGGTAGCGCCGATTAAGTTGGCATCTTGACCGAAGGCACACACTGCGATTTCAGGGCGACTCACAACCTGATCAAACTTTTTATACAGCCTGTCCATCGCCTGGGTTAATTCCTCTATAAACTGATTGCGGCCACTGATTCCACCGCCTATTAAAATGCGCTGGGGGTCGTACACATGCTGTACATTGTGAAGTCCAATTGCAAAGTAATCGTAAAACTGCTGCACCGATGCTAGCGCTGTTTGATTGCCGCAATCAGCTAGTCTAAAGACCTCACGTCCATCTATATCCGTCGCATCTATAGCGGCTCGTTTGGCATAATCTAAGACCAAAGCCTTTGTCGACCCATTTAAGCTCCATATAACTGGCTCACCCTCAGGCGATACCCCTGTGAAGCAAAGACCAAATTCTCCAGCAAATTTCATGCGTCCATGGTGAATTTTTCGATCGATGACCACAGCGCCACCAATCCCCGTCCCACATACAACAAGTGCCATATGGTCGATGTCCTTAGCTGCACCTAGCCACACTTCCGCCAAAGCTGCACAATTGCCATCATTTTCAGCTGAATAAGGAAGGCTTAAGTATTCGCCAAGATCTTTCGCGGGGTTTTGATGCATTATATAGACCAGCGCACCCTCGCTAAGGGATTGCCCGGTTTTGGCATCGGTAGCACAAGGCAAGCTCAAAGCCACGCCTCCAAATCCCTGCACCCCTGGGTAAACACCGAGTTTTAAGGCAATGGCTTTGAGCGTTTCTAATAAGCTTTCATAGCCTTCATAAGGGGTAGGGATGCTAATATGATTGTGAACTACGCCCTTTTCATCGACAAGGCCAGCCTTTATTAAGGTCCCACCGATATCCATTGCCAAGTATCGCTTTTCCTCATTTGGGATTGGACCTATGAGCGCTAAGCCATTTGTCTCAATGACCCCCTTATACCAATTAAATGAGTCCTTTTTATATCGGGTCAAGGTACCAGACTCAAAGTCTACATACACAAAGCCGTAGCGCTTTTTATAGCCATTTAACCAACTGAGTAAATCTGTGAAGCTCCAAGTACAATAGGACAACAAATTCACACCTGCAGCCATCGCTCGATCACAGGCTAAAAGATGTTTATGAATAAAATCGATGCGATATTGATCGTGAATCTCACCTGACTCTGTGAGTGTATCGTAGGCACCCAGACCATTTTCACTGATTACAATAGGTAGGTCATAACGCGCTTTTAATTCCAGAAGTCCCATTTCCAGCCCCTCTGGATCAATGGCCCAATCCCAGTCCGTATATTCTAGGGCAGTATTGCGTACGTGTTTAAATTGGCCAGGCACGCCATTTTCCACTTGAGTGCCCTTCTTACCCGACGTATTCATCCCCCCAAAGCCCACACCATCCATTGGATTATGGGCCACCATAGCCGTTTGATAGTAGTTTATGCCGATAAAGTCGTTGCAAACACTACCGTTTTTTAGCACAGTTAGATCTTCTGCCCAGTAAGATTCCGACCCAGCAGGTGGCCAAACGCCCTTTGCTTTGAAAAGGCTCTCACCTCGCTCGGGGTAAGTACCCAATAAATAACTATCTAAGTACCAATGCGGGCCCGTCGCTTCAAAGTTCATCTTTGCTTCTAAATCCTCAGGACTACTTGACGCAGCATGTGCAGGAGAATAGGCAATACTTGAGCCTATCTTACCTTGGCCACCCATGGCTTTATACTGAAGAAGTGTCTTAGCATGGGCTAAGGCGGTGTGATGAAAAGCCTTTAGATAGCTAGCATCGTCGCTGATTCCCGGAGGGTGTAACTTGAGTTGATAGCCAAGGCCTGTAAAGATATTGGGCTCGTTCATCACAATCCAATACGACACACGGTCACCAAATGACTTAAAACACAAGGTTGCATAATCGACAAAGTCATCAACAATATCGCGCGAAAGCCAACCGCCATAGCGCTTTTCTAGTGCTAGGGGTAGATCCCAGTGGTATAAGGTGACCATAGGCACAATCCCAGCCTCAATAAGGGCATCTATAAGGCCATTGTAAAACGCAACGCCTTCTTGATTCACTACCCCTGTGCCTTCTGGAAGAAGTCTTGGCCAAGAGATTGAAAACCGATATGCTCTTAGCCCCATTTCCTTCATTAACGCAATATCTTCTTCAAAACGATGATAATGGTCACACGCAACATCGCCATTTGTACCTTCAAAGGTCTTTCCGGGCATATGCGCCCATTCATCCCATATGGAAAGCCCTTTGCCATAGAGGTTGTGAGCCCCTTCTATTTGATAAGCAGCAGAGGCAGAGCCCCATAAAAAATCTGATTTAAATGCCATAGTATTTCCTCGTATTTAAATAGTGGTATTACTCCTTGACGCCCCCAAGGGCAACGCCTGCAATAATATACTTTGAGAGGATAAAGTAGATAATTAGCAGTGGAATAACCGTGAGCGAAACGCCTAAATAAATGCCTCCAAACTCCGTTCGGTAAATATCTGTACGAAGCAGTTGCACCAACATCGGCAAGGTGTATTTCGATTCTGTTGTTAAAAGCATAAGCGGCATTAAGAAGTTATTCCACGAACCCACAAAGCTAAAGATTCCCATTGTGGCAAGAGCTGGCTTCATTATTGGCAGAGCGATACTGTGAAAGGTTCTCAATTCGCTGGCTCCATCGATACGCGCCGCTTGTACCAACTCCTTTGGAAAGGTGGCAAGTAAATACTGTCTCAAGAAAAACACAGTTGCAGGCGCACACATGGCAGGTACAATGAGCGGCAAGAAATTGTCGACCATATTGAGCTTGAGCATCATTTGATAAAAACCGATCATGCTAATTTGCCCTGGAATCATCAATATTAGCGCAACTAAGGCAAAGAGCGCCTTTTTTCCTTTAAAATTATATATGACCAGTGCATAGGCGGTTAACGCAGAAAAATAAAGCGACAGTATGGTACTGCCTGCAGCGATTACAAAGGAGTTAAAAAAACCTCTCCAAATATTGAAACCTCTGCTTGTAAGCACCTGGTAGTTATAGCCCATGTACTTACTTGGTATAAAGGATACCGCTTGAGAAATTTGCTCAGTGGACCTTGTGGCGTTAGTTATCATAAGCCAAAAGGGAATAATACTTAGACAAAGCAAGACAAAGAGTAGGATATAAATCAAAAGGCGCTTGAATTTGAGATCCCAAGTGTTTTGAACTTTTAGACCCGCTTTAATCTTTGATTTACCATTCAAATTATGCATCCTCTCCCCCTTTCTCTTTGTCCCCAAACACATTGAACAACAACAGACTTAAGACGCTAACAATTACAAAAAGAGCAACTGAAGCCGTGGCCGCCATATAGAAGTTTCTACTTCCGAGAAAGGCCTGCTTATATATAAACATTGTCATGGTCTCTACAGCAAAGTCTGGATTGCCGTTGGTCAGTAAGAAGGGAATGTCGAACATTTGCATACCGCCTATTAGCGATGTGACAAAGATGTATAGGAGTACAGGTTTAATTAAGGGCAATGTGATGTGGAAAAACATATGACGGCTCGAGGCCCCATCGACCATGGCCGCCTCATAGAGGGCTGGATTTATTCCCAAAATGGCCGCACTGAGAATGATAAAGGTCTGACCATACCACATCCACATTTGGATAAAGGCCACAATCCCTCGAGTGACAAATACACTTCTAAAAAAGTTGTAGGGTTCATCGATAACGCCAAATTGCATGAGAAGCTGGTTAATCGGTCCAGTTGGATAACCAAATAAGGCCATAAAGAGAATCGAGACCGAAGCAGCTGTTATAATGTTAGGCATATAGAATGCTACTTTAAAGAGTCCCGCTCCGCGAATTTTCAATTTAAGATCTGTCATCCAATGCGCCAATAAAAGGGCTAATACAATCTGTGGAATGAAGTTCATCCCCCAAATAATCCAGGTGTTTTTAAAGGCTTTTAGGAAAAATGGATTGCGTAGCAAGACAAAGTAATTGTCAAAGCCAATGAAGTTCAAAGTGGTCTCCCAGCCTTTTAGCTTAGTAAAGCTAATGGCGAAGGTATATATTATCGAATACAATTGAAAAGCTAAAAAGGCGAGTACAAAAGGTATGGTAAAGAGATACCCATATCGGGTATATTTGCGTTT
>CALFXQ010000077.1 GCA_937958285.1 uncultured Fusibacter sp.
GTTGCAAGTACAATCGATGGCGATGAAATGAAATCCAGTTTATCTGCACCCCTTTGGATTGATGGCAGCCTCTTTGGATTGATAAATTTCGACTCTCCGAATCGAGATGGATTTACTCAAGAACAAGAAGATTTTATGGAATACGTCAGTAAGCAATTGGCAATTGCCATAAAAAATATGAAGCTCTATCAGCGCACTGTTCAATTATCTAGAAATGATGGTTTAACTGGTCTTGCAAATCGCCACTATTTCGAGTCTCAGATTCAAGAGCTTGGATTTTTCGATGCGAAATCAACGGGCGTTCAGCACCTCGTGGCCATAGATGCAGATTACCTAAAACGCATAAATGATGAACTGGGGCATCTGTGCGGAGACCAAGTACTCATAGATATTGCAAATGTACTTGTAGAAGCGTGTGGTACCAAAGCGCTCGTATCCCGTTTTGGAGGCGATGAGTTTTTAGCTGTCGTAAAAGATATGCCCATTGACACATTAAAAAGTCGTTTAAATGCATCGAGAATGCACCTTTCTCGTATTCAACATGGCCCATATCCTTGTAGCTTTAGCTATGGCATTGCAACATATGGCAATGAACATCCTAGTTATATGTCCTTGCTAAAGGCGGCGGATGAGGCGATGTACAAAGAAAAACGCCAACGTATAGGCGAAAGAAGGCATACAGAGTAAGTGGTGAGGTAGAGGAGGCACTATGTCAGATGTTGTTGTTTATACCACGAGCACATGTCCCCATTGCACGACGGCAAAAAAACATTTAGAGCGCATGGGTATTGCATATACCGAAAGAAAGGTAGATACTGATCAGCAGGCACAACGTGAAATGCAAGCCTTGGGTGCTATGGGTGTTCCAACCCTTAAGGTAAACGGACAAGTGATGGTTGGGTTCAATCCCACTCAGCTCGCAGAGCTGCTTACAAAGCAATTGGTGAGTTGCCCACAGTGTGGGCAGAAACTAAGACTCCCTGCAAATAAAGGGACATTAAAAGTCACATGCACAAAATGCCAACATCAATTCACTCAATAAAGCCCTTGACGTACTTTTAAAAATACACTAAACTTATTTCAAGTAAAAATATTAACTGCGATGAAAAAGAAAGTAGATTATTGTTAGTTTTAGAGAGGGTGCTGGTTGGTGAAAAGCACCACGCGACAATTTTTGAAATACGACTTTTGAGCATGCAGAGTGAAAGCTCTCCGGGTGATGCCGTTATCCATATTGAGGCAGCCAAGGCTGTAAATTAAGGTGGTACCCCGACTTCTCGTCCTTATACGGGGAGTCTTA
>CALFXQ010000078.1 GCA_937958285.1 uncultured Fusibacter sp.
GATTAATTGGAGGTGTCGTTCTCTTGTTTACACATCGACAGTGGGATGCGATCTTCCCAATTGTCGCCCTTTGGGGTTATGGGTTAATCGGTTTTGCAGACGACTACTTAAAAGTTGTAAAAAAGAATAATTTAGGACTCAGGGCAGGTCAAAAACTCTTAGGTCTTGGTCTTGTTACAGGGGTGCTCTACCTGTTCTTTGTTAAGAATATTGCTGTTAGTTTACCTTTTACTAGCATAGAGTGGCAGTTTGGTCTCTTGCATTTTGCTTTTTTTGCATTTGTGGCAGTGGCTGTTACCAATGCTGTGAATCTTACTGATGGGATTGATGGCCTATGTGGGTCGGTCACACTCGTCGTTGCGGTATTTTTTATTTTTATGGCAAGTCAAAAGGGAAATGTCGGTTTAATTGCTGTAAATGCAGTAATTGCAGGTGCGCTAGTTGGATACTTAGTCTATAATTGGCACCCTGCAAAAGTTTTTATGGGTGATACAGGGTCTTTGGCTTTAGGTGGGATGATTCTTGCCAATGCATTGGCTTTAGATATCGTTTGGTATATACCATTATTTGGCCTGGTGTATGTGGTTGAAACACTATCTGTAATTATTCAGGTCGTCCACTTTAAACGCACAGGTAAAAGGTTCTTTAAAATGGCACCAATACACCATCACTTTGAAATGATTGGGTGGAAGGAAAAACGCATCGCGCTTACAGCCAGTGGCGTTACTGCCTTTTTATGTGCAATCACTTATCTGATCGTAACCGTGGCGAATTGAATTCACAAAAAACTTGTATTTGTCACGCAGTTCAAGGGGGAAATCGATGAAGCAACATGTTTTTAGCAATCGCAATGCATTAGTTATTGGCATGGCGCGTTCGGGATTTGATGCAGCATTTTTATTAGATGCACAAGGTGCGAGGATTCACGTATACGATCATAAAGAAGTAGAGAGTATTCAGGGAATTGAGCAACTTTCAACTATAGCATACAATGCGTATTTTGGTGGCAATATGCCCGACTTAGCCCAAATAGATCTGGTTGTGGTCTCTCCAGGAGTGCCATTAGATATTCCATTGTTACGCGAGGTCATCGAGCGAGACATCGAGCTCATTGGTGAGGTCGAACTGGCATATCGCTGTGCTGAGGGGAAATTTATAGGCATTACTGGCACTAATGGAAAAACGACTACCACAGCACTGCTTGGTGAAATGTTTAAAGCCGGAAATTACAAGTCATTTGTTGTCGGTAATATCGGCGTGCCCATAAGTCGCGCAGTACTCGAACACGACGCTTTTGATGTGGTTTATATTGCAGAGTTGAGCAGTTATCAATTAGAGACTGTCAAGTCATTTTCTGCAGTCACTGGTGCGCTTTTAAACATTACGCCCGATCATTTGGCAAGACATAAGACGATGGATGCTTATACGTGTGCTAAACTCAACTTATTTAATAATATGCGTGCAGAAAATATCGTGTTAAACTTCGATCATGACCGTACGAGAGCGTTGCTCACGCAATATCCTCATGCTACTGTATTCTCTAAGTACAGCGAGAGTTCTCTCGTAGGAATTTCAACGCGATTCGAAAGCAAAAGTATTGTTGTTAGAACAGAGAATGCAGAAGTGCCAATTCTTGCACTTTCTGAAATTAAGTTGCTTGGCGAACACAATATTGAGAATGCGCTGGCAGCAGTGACTTTGGCACATATTTATGGGGTTGACCATGGAGCAATTGCCCATGCACTTCACACTTTTTCGGGATATCCGCATAGAATTGAATTTGTTGCAACCATTGATGGTGTCTCTTATTACAACGACTCAAAAGCGACAAATCCAGAAGCTTCCATTCCTGCGATAAGGGCAATGACAGCACAAACTGTCTTAATTGCGGGAGGCATGGACAAAGGGAGTGACTATAGAGAATGGATTGAGACGTTCACCACCATTAAACACGTTATACTCTTTGGTGAGACAAAACATGCAATTGCACAAGCTATGAGTCAGTTTTCACAAGTAAAATATACAATCGTAAATAACTTACAAGAAGCGACAACGCTCGCTAAAGAATTAGCGCATTCAGGTGACTTTGTCTTACTTTCACCAGCTTGTGCGAGCTGGGATATGTTCGAGAGCTACGAAGAGCGTGGCGCGCTCTTTAAACATTTGGTACGTCTATGATGAATTCAATGAAGGCAAAGGCACAGCAAATTGACTATGCGCTGCTAATCGGTATTTTTTTACTCGTTGGCATTGGACTTGTTATGGTCTATTCTGCAAGCTTCTATACACTTATGGTTAGAAAACACGAGAGTCCGGAAACCTATTTAATATCTGGGTTAGTTTATGCTATGATGGGAATAGTCGTAATGTTTGTGGTTTCATTCATCGACTACAGGTTTATTAGGCGATTTACAGGTTTGATTCTAATTATTTCTGTGGTTTTAGGTGTTTATACGCTAATCAAGGGCGTTGAGTTAAATGGCGCTAAACGTTGGATTGACATCTTTGGCATTACGATTATGCCTTCTGAAATCACAAAGGTTGCAGTACTCATGACTACAGCATCTTATGTTGCAGGTATGGGTAAGCGAATGAAGCGATTTTCTCATTTTGCCGCTGCACTTGTGGTTATCTGTGCTTTATCCTCTACCACGATGTTGCAACCCAATCTCTCGACAACTGCACTTACAGTGATGTTGGGAATTTCTATTCTTTTTTTATCGGAGTGTCGGATACACCATTTCATCATTCTTTTTACGGCTTCATTAGCGGCAATTGGTGGTTTAATTGCGATTGCGCCTTATCGTGCTCAGCGCATTGTCATCTTTTTGGCGAGTCTATTTGATCGTTCATATGTGTTCGATGGCGAGCGACTCCAAATCATGTATTCTATCTACGCCGTAGGCTCTGGCGGCATTAAAGGTGTGGGACTGGGCATGGGCGAGCTCAAAAACTTGAGACTTCCAGAACCCTATAACGATTTCGTGTTCTCTATTATCTCAGAAGAATTCGGCTTAATTGGTGCGCTCATAGTGATGTTGCTATTCGCATTCGTCATCTATCGCATCTTTTACATCGCTTCACAGGCCATAGATCAGTATGGTTTTTACATGGCAGCGGGGATTGGGATTTTAGTGAGTTATCAGGTTATTATAAATATCGGTGTTGCAACGAACTTACTGCCAACGACGGGGATTCCCTTGCCATTTGTCAGTAAGGGGGGCACTTCTTTGTTGATCATGATGGGATTAATGGGAATTGTGCTGAACATATCAACTCATTTAAGTCGCCCTGAGTTGAATCGTTCTAATATACATCTTTCAGAAAAAAATCAAAGTATTAATGATAAACTAGAATATGAGGATCTCAGATGAAACTGATTGTTACAGGCGGAGGCACTGGTGGACACATCTACCCTGCAATTGCGGTAGCTAAGAAAATGAAAATTGCGATGCCCGATGCAGAAGTCCTATATATAGGCAGTGTTTATGGACCAGAGAAGCGTCTAGTGACACAAGAACAATTGGTGTTTCAATCCATTCATGTTCGTAGCATTAACCGCTTGCAACCCATCAAAGCCTTTTGGGCTGTGCTTTTGCTGTTTCGTGCACTTTATGAGAGCTACCTAATTATGAAGCGTTTTCGACCAGATCTGGTTTTAGGAACAGGCGGATATGCCAGTGGACCTGTGGTTCTCATGGCTCAAATTATGGGCATTGAAACGCTTATCCACGAACAAAATGCCGTGCCAGCATGGACTACAAAGCTGCTTAGCAATTATGCGTCAAAAATCCTAATAAGTTACAAGGAGTCCATTCCATACTTTAAGAATAAGAACAGATTGTACTATACTGGAAATCCCGTTCGTGAAGTGTTCTTGCATACAAATAGAGCAGAATCAAGAAGTGCACTTCAAATACCAAATGATGCCTTTGTCGTATTGTTTCACGGTGGTTCAAATGGTGCAGAAGTGATTAATAATATGGCTGTGGCTTTGATGGAGTCATTAGATAGATATGAAAACTTACATATCTATGTGCTTACGGGCAAAAAACTCCTAAAAATGGTCAAGAAACAGATGGATATTCAAGATAAACATCCACGGATTCACGTTTACGATTATTCTCATCAGATTGTTCGTCTTATGCACGCATCGGATTTAGTCGTTTGTCGTGCTGGTGCGGTGGCACTAGCTGAAATGACAGCAATCGGCTTACCTGGTTTTTTAGTGCCAAACCCGAAATCATTAGATAGTCATCAAATACACAATGCCAGCGTTTTCTCAAAGGCAGAAGCCTGTGTTGTAATCGAAGAAGGTCCAGAGGCAACAAATTTATTTTTGCGGAAGTTTGACGAGGTGTTTTATAATCGTAATCAACTCTTAACAATGAAAAAGAACTACGAAAGCCTGATGCGTGAGAATGCGCTCAATACGATCATTTCTATCATTTACACCTACCACTTGCGGTAAAGATGAAAGGAAAGATTATGATCAAAAAAATTGGGTTGTACAGTATACTGGTTCTTATAATTGTAATATTTTTTGCTCTTAAGTCACCTTCAATCACTATGGAAATACCAAATGTTTCTATAGAAACGGAATTAATAGATGCAGTAAAAAATCAACACTGGTTGTTCACATCTTCAAAGGCCTATAAAGATAGACTAGAGGCACATCCCTTAGTCGACCAAGCCATCGTTAATAAGGCGCTACCAAGACACTTGCAGGTTAAAGTACTCTTAAAGAAGCCTATAGCTGCAGTAAGATCGGGTGCTGTCTATTTAATGATTGATAATCGAGGAATTGTATTAGAAATCAACCCGGAGAAGCAAACGAACTATGTAATTGAAGGCTTTAAAGTGAGCGCAACTGAAGTTGGACACCCATTAGTGACAGATAATTCAGCGTTGATTGTCAAAGCGGTTCAGTTAGTAGATCTTTACGAACGTTTCTCAGATATTGACCCGGATGTACATTTAATTGACGGTGACTTGGTGCAAAAAATCAACCCGAAATTCTGGGTGAATTACGGTGTTGGTTACGATATTCCAAGTCAATTTAACGAAGCAATGACAATTTACGATGATATGATTCATAAAAACAGTAACACGGGTATTATAAATCTGTCTGTACCTGGTCAAACCGTTATACAGACTTGGAAGAATTAGACTGGAGGCTTAATCCATGAAGTTGGTTGATCAACTTGTTATTGGAGTAATTTGTATTATTTTAGGTTTCTTTATTGCAATTCAGTTTAAAACAGTTCAGGAAAACTACCTAGACGGTCTACTTCCCAATCAGAGGTCAGCGCAGCTCGTTAGTGAACTAAAAAATTTGAGGTCAGAAAAAGAGAATCTCGTAAAGGAAGTTGAAACTTTACAAACTGAACTTAATGCCATTACATCTTCTGCATCTGACGAGAGCGGTGTTCTCAAGAATCTGCAAGAGCAAGTGAATCGCTACAAAATGTTAGCGGGTTATACGGACCTAGTGGGGCAGGGTATCATTTTTACAATCGATAACCCACCTAGTGATTTTAATGGACTATATGAGACAAACATCGTAGATGAATACCAACAGTTACTGGCCGTGATAAATGAACTAAATGCTGCTGGAGCAGAGGCAATTTCCATTAATGATCAAAGACTGCTGTCAATGACAGAGATCCGAGCTGCTGGTGAGTATTTGAGCATTAACACCCAACAGTACAAGCCACCTTTTGTCATTAAGGCAATTGGCAATAAGTCAGTACTAGAAGCCGCTCTGGTTCAACGTTTTGGCTTTGTACCCGCCCTTCAAGAGCGTGGTTTCCAAGTGGATGTGCAAAGTTTTGATGCTGTTGTGATTCCCAAATTTAATGCCATAATAAATTGGCAATTTGCTACATCTAAGGAGTAGACAATGAAAGCATTTATGCGACCATCATTTCTCTTTGCGATTTTGGCGATGGCTTTAATTGTGTATGAGGTCAGATTGTTGATGCTTACTGAAGG
>CALFXQ010000079.1 GCA_937958285.1 uncultured Fusibacter sp.
GCCGTTTTTACTCATCCATTTCACATCGGTATATTCCAGCAGATGAACAGTATCGCATCGTGACCAATCTCGGCAAGGCCTATTTCACAGATAAGTCTTTCGTGATGCCAAAACAGTTCACCGTAACAACTGGCAAATACACCACCTACCTCAGCGGCGGCGGCAAAAACTACCGCTTGTATCCCATCGATCCTCAGCTGTACCAACAGCTCCTCAGGCAAAGACAAGTGAATCTCACGCAAATTAGCCTCTTCTTTGCTGTGCTTTTGGTGATTGGCTTTATCTTTAACTACGGCCAAGTGTATTTGCTCAACTGGACTTCTCAAAGGGTTATTTACAACATGAGAGAAGATCTCTTTAAGCACATCTTGCATCTCGACTTGGACTTCTACGAAAAGAACCCTGTTGGACGCCTTGTCACGCGCATTACCAACGATCTCGACAACATCAACGAAATGTACACCAGCGTGCTTCTCACAGTGCTAAAAGATGCCATCATGCTCATTAGTATTGTGGTGATTATGTTTATGATAGATGCCCGGCTCGCCCTCGTTTCACTGCTCACCTTTCCCCTGGTCATTATTGCCACCTGGATATTCAGAGTCAAGATTCGAGCGGTTCAGCGCCGCATCAAGCTTCAAATTGCCATCATCAACGCCAAGCTTTCCGAGTACATTTCTGGAATGTCCATCATCCAAATTTTTGGCGTCGAAAAGGAGTACTACGAAGATTTTAAAAAGGCCAACGACGATTACAAAGACTCACTGCTGTCAGAAATCAAGATCTTTGGTATCTTTAGACCTGCCATGTCCTATTTATACGCCCTTGGACTTGTGCTGTTGATGTTTTATGGCAGCCTTCAAGTGAAGGGAGACCTTATAGAGCTTGGTGTTCTAATCGCCTTTACCCGCTATATCAAGCAGTTCTACCAGCCCATCTTCGACTTCTCCGAAAAATTCAATATTATGCAGTCGGCCATGGCCTCTGCTGAGCGCTTATTTGTGCTTCAAGAAACCGTCAATGTGGTCAAAGAGCCCGAATCGCCAAAGCGCGTTAAAAAGTTGCGCGGCGAAATAGAATTTAAGCGGGTCTCCTTTAGCTATGTAGAGAATCAGCCCATCTTAAAAGACATCAGCTTTAAAATTCAACAAGGCGAAACGGTGGCTTTAGTGGGGCATACCGGTTCGGGCAAAACCACCATTACCAGTCTGATCAACCGCTTCTACGACATCCAAAGTGGTCAAATCCTCATCGATGGCATCGACATTAAAGAAATAGAAACGCAAAAGTTAAGAAGTCATATTGGCATGGTGCTGCAAGATGTCTACTTGTTTTCTGCAAGCCTATCGGAGAATATCAGTCTCTTTAACCCCGATATTCCTCAGCAACGCGTAGAAGAAGCAGCCCGCATAGTCAATGCCGCTGGATTTATCGAAAAGCTACCTGGCCAATACGAGTATGTTTTGAAAGAGCGAGGCAACGAGTTCTCTACAGGCCAAAGACAGCTGCTTTCTTTTGCGCGGGCGATGGCTTACAATCCAGAAATTATGATCCTCGATGAGGCCACCTCAAACATCGATACCGAAACCGAGCTTCTCATTCAAGATGCCATTACCAAGCTCTCCCAAAAGCGCACGACCATCATTATTGCCCATCGCCTGTCTACAATTAAGCATGCCGATAAAATTATCGTGTTAAATAAGGGGGAGATTAAAGAAATTGGCACCCACGATGCGCTTATTCAAAAGGGCGGATTGTACTACAGCCTTTATAAACTCCAGTATCAGGGCGAAGAACAAGAGGGTACCGCCTAGGTGCTAATGGCAAAAAATTAGAAATGGGTTATAATCCTTTACTTGTCGATACAAAAGCATCCCTTAAGCTTTATACTGATTACAAAGAAGCAAATAAAGGAGGTTTCTCATGAATAAACGTGCACTTGGTCTTTTACTTATCGCCATAGGCGTAATGGTCATTCTCAACCGCACAATGTTAATCGCCATAGGTTGGCGTATGTTGTGGCCACTCTTTTTAATTATTCCCGGCCTGATCTTTGAGTCTGCATACTTTAAAACCCAGCAAAATCCGGGCCTATTGGTTCCCGGTGGTGTTTTACTCACACTCGGCTCCATATTTATGCTTTCTGGGCTCTTGGGATATGGCATTCTCGCAAAACTTTGGCCGCTGTTTATTATGGCACCCGCTGTTGGTCTATTCCAACTCTATTGGTTTGACGACAAAGACCGCGCGCTCTTTTGGGTGAGTTTTGGACTCTTTGCCACTGCAGGTGTTATGTTAGTCTTCACGCTTATGCCCTTCTTTGTGAAGTTTATTATCCCGGCACTCCTCATACTAGGCGGTCTAAACTTACTGCGAGGCCGCAGCATTAAAGGAACAAGGCATCATCACCACGATGATTTTTAAATCTTACATTAAAAGGCGCTCCTCATTCTAAAATGCGAATGATGAGCGCCTTTTTTTAATATGCTTTTTTTAATACGCTTTTGCGACATACACCATGTGCTTCGCTGGCTTGCCACAGAAATGACACACCGGACCAAGGTCCTCTTGTTCAAATGGAATGCAGCGAATTGTTGCA
>CALFXQ010000080.1 GCA_937958285.1 uncultured Fusibacter sp.
GTTGGTCTTCAAACAATAGCGAGTTTGACTGAAGAGGCAGAGTCTTTAAACAACAACGTTGCTTTGAGTCGAAATGAACTCGCAGCATTACGCGATCAAGTGAAACTTCTGAATTCAGCTAATAAAGAGACAGAAATTGAGCGGTTACTACGCGAGGAAATAAAGCGCTATCGTACGTATGCTGGTCTAACAGATGTAGTTGGTGAAGGCATTATGATCGTTATTGATGACGGTGAACGCGCACTCCTAGAGAGCGAAAATCCAAACGATCTAGTTGTCCACGATTTAGACTTGAGGATTATAGTAGACGAATTAAGAAATGCAGGTGCAGAGGCGATATCGGTGAATAACACACGAATCATTTCAGGCTTAACTGAAATTATCTGCAATGGTCCAACTATAAGAATTAATAGTGTGCAACAAGCACCACCGTATATTATTAGAGCTATAGGTGATCGCTATAATTTAGAGGCAAAAATTATGGATCCAGAGTCTTATGCATTTGGATTAAAACGCACCGGTCTCAAAATGGAAGTCAATACAAATGTGAACCTCTCGATAGTTAAGCTATCAAGACAGTCAGATTTTAAGTATGCACAAACCGTGGAGTGAGGGGAGTATTTATGCTCATAGTTATCATTGGTCTATTAGTAGGTGTTTTGATAGGGTTGAACGTTCCAATATTGTTTAGCACAAACTTTACAATATATATGTCTGTAGGAATTTTAGCGGCGATTGACTCAATATTTGGTGCGATTCGGTCAAACCTAGACAAGAAATTTAACGCATTAATATTCTTTTCGGGCTTTATTACAAATGCAATTCTAGCAGCTTTTCTTGCTTTTATTGGTGATAAATTAGGTTTACCTCTATACTATGCTGCGATGTTTGTTTTTGGATCTCGTCTCTTTAATAATCTTGCGGTAATTAGACGTCAGATTCTCAGTAAATACACAAAAGAGAAATTTTAATTTCTTTATGTTTTCATTTCAAACCACAAGGGATTGTGGTATATTAATGAGAGATACAAATATTTCAACGAGTGAGCTATTCTCTGCTTTGAAAACCATTAGCCGTTCGTGATTATAATAGAGGGGGACGTTATCGTGTTAGAATTTGATATCGATATGGAACAATTTGCGCAGATTAAGGTTATCGGCGTCGGTGGTGGTGGAAACAATGCAGTAAATCGAATGATTGAAGCCAATCTCAAAGGCGTGCAATTCATTGCAATCAATACCGATAAACAAGCATTGTACACATCTAAAGCTGAGTACAAGATACAAATTGGAGAAAAATTGACCCGAGGTCTTGGTGCAGGAGCAAATCCAGATATGGGTGCAAAAGCTGCAGAAGAGAGCAGGGACGATATCTTTCAAGCGCTTCAGGGCGCAGATATGGTGTTTATTACAGCAGGCATGGGCGGTGGAACCGGTACAGGAGCTGCGCCTATTGTAGCAGAAATTGCCAAAGAAATGGGTATTTTGACCGTTGGTGTTGTAACAAAGCCATTTACTTTTGAAGGCAAGCGCAGACGAACACATGCTGAAAAGGGAATAGACGAGTTAAAGAAACGCGTCGATACCTTGGTTACAATTCCAAATGATCGCCTTTTGCAAGTTGTAGAGCGACGCACGTCAATCGTCGAAGCTTTTAAAATTGCAGATGACGTCTTACGTCAAGGGGTTCAGGGAATCTCAGACTTAATCACAACGCCTGGTTTAGTCAATCTAGATTTCGCGGATGTCAAGACTATCATGTATGAGCGTGGCTTAGCCCATATGGGAATAGGAAAGGCTAGTGGTGAAAATCGCGCAACTGAAGCGGCAAAACAAGCTATCCATTCACCTCTTCTCGAAACCACGATAAATGGTTCAAAAGGTGTTCTACTTAACATTACAGGCGGAAACAGTCTTGGACTTCACGAAGTTACTGAAGCCGCAGAAATTGTCTCTGAATCTGCCGATATTGATGCGAACATTATTTTTGGCGCAGTTATAGATGAGACCTTAAAAGACGAAATTCGCATCACTGTCATTGCCACTGGTTTTTCAGATGGACAGTTTGATGAGCTATTCGTAGATCATATCGTTCACAAAGCGCAACACGAAAGTGCAAAGACTCCAGTTGCAAACGTCTCACAAACTACAGCAACGCAACCAGTTCAAGATAAACAAGAAGAAGATGATGATTTAGCAATACCAACTTTTCTTCGCATGACAAGAGATCATTAATTGAACAAGGCCAGCTAATGCTTCTAAGCTTGGCTGGTTTTCTTAATCTATAACTCGATTGAGGGGTTCTATGGAGATATTGGTTAGTGAGTTAGTGGAGGGAATGATTGTATCAGAGGATGTTTACTCCCATCGTGGTGAACTCGTTGTTGGTGCAGGTTTAAAAATAACCCAGCAGCTAATACGCAAGCTCGATGAGTATGATGTGCCAACTGTACGCGTCCTAGTGAGTGGTTCGAAAGAAATCTCTCAGACAAAACCATTTGTTGTGGATAAATCTGAAACTCAAATTGCTTATGAGCAATCGGTAAAGAGATTCAAGGAGTTGTTCAATTCAATAAGATTTGGAAGACATGTTGCAATTGGCGAAATAGAAGATATTGTTTCTCCTCTTATACAGCAAGTAACATCAAACCGTGGGGTTGTACGTCAACTCTGGCAATTGGAAACATGTGATTTATACACATTCGATCACTCAGTTACAGTTTCCTTGACGGCAGCACTATTGGGACGATGGCTAAAATGCGACGAAGAAACCTTAAAAACTATTGCTATCGCAGGTTTAATGCACGATATTGGCAAGGTGAATATTCCAGACGAAATTCTCAATAAACCGGGTGCCTTAACTGATGACGAAATGAAAGTCATGAAAACCCATGCTACTTTAGGGTATGTTTTGTTGATGAATCAAAAGACAGTCTCAGATGACATTATGCAAGCAGTTTTGCAACATCATGAGCGTTATGATGGATTGGGGTATCCTGCTGGAACAAAGGGAGAGGCAATTCACCCAATAGCGCGTATTGTGGCGATTGCCGATATTTTCTGTGCAATGACCACCAAGCGAGTATACCGTGAAGCATCTAATCCTTTTCAAGTAGCCAAGCAAATGCTTGATGAAAGCTATGGGTATTTAGATCCAAAACTTACACATATTTTTTTATCGAGAATCAGCAACTACTATGTAGGAAATGTGATCAAATTATCCGATGGTAGAGTTGGAGAAGTCGTTATGATACATAAGTCCTCACCGCATCGACCACTAATACGATGTGATGAACTCTTTA
>CALFXQ010000081.1 GCA_937958285.1 uncultured Fusibacter sp.
CGCCTTGTTTATCCACGCCGGGCGCGACGGTTGGGGTACCTGCAGCGAAGTGGATGCACACGGTTATGTATCACTAGGCCTAAGTGCTACCTACGAACGGCAAATGGTGGAAGCGGCAGAATACGTGATGCTTGAAATGAATCCAAATGTACCCCGTACCTTTGGTGATACACTGGTACACATCTCTGAAATCGATGCCCTGGTACCTGTGAACTATACCTTGCCAGAGTTGCCTCTTACACCCTCCAATGAAAAGGACATGATTATTGGGGCGCTAATTGCCGAAGAAGTGGCAGACGGGTCGACGCTGCAACTTGGCATTGGTGGCATACCAAACGCAGTAACGCATGCCTTGCTTGGGAAAAAAAATCTGGGTATCCACACAGAAATGTTCACCGATGGCATGATTGATTTAATTCTAACTGGTGCGGTAAACGGAAAAGAGAAAACCCTGCATCCAAATCGCATTGTGGCGACTTTTGCCCTGGGTTCGAAGCGCCTCTACGACTTTATAGACGACAACCCTGCAGTGCAAATCCTAGACGGGCATTATGTAAATAACCCCTATGTGATCGGTCAAAATGCGAAAATGGTGTCAGTCAATACGACAATAGAAATTGATTTGACAGGCCAATGTTGTTCCGAATCCATCGGTCACGTGCAATTTTCAGGTACTGGTGGTCAGGCAGATACGGCGATTGGTGCCCAAATCGCCAAAGGAGGAAAATCATTTATCGCCCTTTATGCGACTGCTTCGGTAAAACAAGCAGATGGGTCGAGAAAGCTTATTTCAAAAATCGTTCCGAGATTAAAGGAAGGGGCGGCAGTAACCCTTTCTAGAAGCGATGTGGATTATGTTGTCACTGAATATGGCATAGCAAGTCTCAGAGGCACATCTATTTCTGAACGTGTCAACCTGCTAATTGGCATTGCGCATCCAGATTTTCGACAGGATTTGCGTACACAGGCCTTGGCACTCCAACTTATTTACGAATAGAGAAAGGTGGTTCATATGAGCACAAAAGTATATTCCCTGCATACCGTCGCCGTTAATGGTGAGGAAATTGCATACCGTAAAACAGAAACATTAGGCCCGCTTGTGGTTTTGATTCACGGCAATATGAGTTCATCTAAGCATTTAGAAATCCTAATGGAAGCTCTTGAAAGCAAGTATTCAGTTTATGCCTTTGACCTTCGCGGCATGGGTGCAAGTTCTTATAATAGCACATTCGATAGCCTTCACGAGCTTGCGGATGACATCGCAAAGGCAATGGAGGCCCTTGGCCTTACTGGGGCACATGTATTTGGCTGGTCGACGGGTGGTGGCGTGGCTATGAGTTTGGCGGGAAGATATGCTCACTTGGTGACCTCATTAATACTCATGTCTTCTGTGGGGTTAACGGGCTATCCCATGTACAAAAAAGGTGCCGATTATCAACCGATTCTATCGGAGCCCCTGCTCACAAAGTCAGATATTGAAGAGGATCCCATACAAGTTGCCCCTGTGTTAAAAGCCTTAGCTGAGGGTGACAAGGCCTATTATAGAGGTCTATGGGATATGCTGATTTACATTGCTGGGCAAAAGCCGAGCGAGGCACTTTATGAGGCTTATCTAGAAGATATGCTCACCCAGCGCAATTTAGTGGATATAGACTATGCACTTACGCGTTTTAATATCACCTGCGATGCCACGCTGTATGCAACTGGAACGGGACTAGTCGATGCCATTTTTCAGCCTGCCCTTGTGCTTTATGGTGAGAAAGACATTGTGGTACCCCAGTATATGACCGATGAAATTGTGAATGGGTTAACGGGGCCAATCCGTTATGAAAGGCTCGTTGCTTGTGGCCATAATCCTTTAATCGATAATCTTACAGAAGTGAAACGACTAGTAGAGGCTCACATAGATGGCTTATCATAATTTAGATGGTCATAGACTCTATTATGAGCGCCACGGTGAGGGTAAACCGTTAATTGTACTTAACGGCATAATGATGCAGACCGAGAGTTGGTATGCGCTGCTTCCGATGATGGCCAAGCGGCGACAAGTGATTTTGGTGGATTTTCCAGATCAGGGGCGTTCAGATACGTATCCAGGGGAAAGCTACAATTTAGAGGATGTTTCTAGAAGGATGCTCTTGTGGATTCAAGCCCTCGAGGTGGAGCATTACGATCTTTTGGGCATCTCATATGGGGGTGAGGTGGCCCTTCACTTACTGCCCATGCTACAAGGGCACGAAATGGCACCAGATCGGCTGATTCTTGCAAACACCACCTTGAGAACAGGTGAAAGGCTTAAAGCAATCGGTGCGGCTTGGACTGCAATCGCCCTCACCTACGATGCTGGTGTGTTTTTCGATGTGTGCATGCCAGACATTTATTCAGAAGCCTTCTACGATGCGCATTTTTCCTGGATAGAGGAACGTAAACAAGCACTTAAGACGCTGCTAACACCAGAATGGTTTGATCGATTTGTTAGGCTGGTTAAGAGCGCCGATGATCACGATGCACGGCAAGTCCTTGAAAAAATTCACGTGCCCACCCTTTTAATTGGCGCAGATAGTGATACCCTAACGCCTTTACCCCATCAAGAGGCCATCGCTGCAGGGCTTAAAGATGCTAAACTCGTGGTGCTTGCGGGTGCAGGCCATGCCAGTATGTACGAGGTTCAAGGTGCCTTTTGTGAATGTGTAGAGTCTTTTCTTTCGGAGGTTTAGTGGGGGTACTCAAAACCTTCCAAACCTTTCATGCACAAGGCGTGAAGCATTGCACTTTAACCCCCCAGCAAAACAAGAAAATAGGGAGATTACTATGCGAGAAGTTGTAATTGTAGGTGCTGCAAGAACCCCTGTAGG
>CALFXQ010000082.1 GCA_937958285.1 uncultured Fusibacter sp.
ATACTCTTCTGATAATGCCTTTGCCCATGCCATTAAAGACGCTTGTCACACACAACTTGGATTCACTTGCAATGTGGGCATTTCAACCAATAAATTGCTCGCGAAAATTGCCAGCGATTTTTCAAAGCCAGATAAAGTTCACACGCTTTTTCCAGAAGAAATTCCCGTGAAGCTTTGGCCCTTGCCGGTATCCGAACTCTACATGGTGGGGCGAGCGACACTGCCAAAACTCAAAGACATGGGCATTCACACCATCGGCGATTTAGCTGCCACAGAATCCAAATGGTTAGAGTCGCGCTTAAAAAAATTCGGCCTTTTACTCCACGAATACGCCCATGGCATCGACAGCCAAGTCATAAAAGCGACTGATCTATCCACACCTAAAAGCATTGGCAATTCCACCACAATTTCTTTCGATGTCCTCTGCCAAGAAGAAGCCCATCACGTGCTCTTATCCCTAGTCGAAAAAGTTGCCATGCGCTTAAGGGAACATCAACTTACAGCAAGCTTGGCCTCCGTCACAATCAAGTACGCGGATTTTACTACAATAGGCCATCAGCGGCAGCTAGATTTTTTTGCCGATCAAACGCTGGCAATTTACAGTGTCGTCACTGGTTTGTTCAACGACCTGTGGTCTGGCGATGCCATTCGCCATCTAGGCGTTCGCGTCTCAGGCCTAAGAAGTGTACATTACCGGCAATTTTCAATACTAGACCCTTTAAACGGCGAAAAACAGCGGCAACTCGATAAGACCATCGACGCACTTCGCACACGCTATGGCAGTCAAGCACTGGTGCGCGGATGCTTTATTCACTCCGGATTAAAGGCCATTCAAGGCGGGACCACTAACGACGACGCCTACCCTGTTATGACAAGCTTTCTTGGCGGACCTCTAAAGACCTCCCCCTAAAAGATGCACAAAAAAAGTCTACTCGTTATTTGAGTAGACTTTTTATTACCATGTGCTAATGTGCTAATATGCTATGGTGCTACTTTTTCGGTATCCATACGCATATAGCGCTTGGGAATCCAATTGTACTTTCCGCGATTATCCAAAATTTTGTAACATTCTTCATCTTCATCGAGTAACTCATAAGCCATCTCGATTGTTGTATAATGTGTGCGCAATGTATCAATTGCCACTACAAATTGTTTATCACCCATGTGACTCCTCCATATAAAGCAAGTTTATCATAATTCGAGCGTCAATTCTAGCCAATCATCGCCCTCGTCGGAAACGATAAAACCAATGCGCTCATAAACTTTGATTGCCCGCTTGTTAAAATGCTGAACAATCAGCTTTACGCTATCTCCAGAGTAATCGTAGTGCTCGGTTAAAAAATCGATACACGCTGAGACAAAATCACTGCCCAATCCCTTGCCCGTTAGGTCCGGACGCAGAAAGTTGGCAATCTCCATAACGCCATCATCAAAGGTACATTCTAAAAACCCGAGTGGCTCATCGTAGTCATCGACGGCGACAAAGCAATCATAATCCCCTGAGTTGATCATTTCATCAATATCTGCTTTGTTTTTTTGTACATCGTAGACGGAGTATTCACCTTCGTATTTCCATGACACCACTTGATTGGCGTACCGCTCGTTCATGGACTTAAATTCAAATTCCATTTTTGTACCCCCCCTTCGTTCAAAGGTATCTTATCTCTAGGATACCCTGAATTTCGAGTTTAAACCTTTAAGATTAAAGTAAAACGTGTAAATGTATGAGGCTCCGAATATACCGTCACATTTCCACCTAACTCTTGTATAACCTGCTGCACAGCACTTAATCCAACACCGCGCCCACTCACCTCATCGACTTCTTCTTTAGTCGAAATGCCAAAGTCAAAGATGCTCTGCATCTGCTGCTGTGGGGACAACTGATATACATCTGGTTTTTTAAGTGCCGCCTTGTCAACAATTTGTGGCAAATCTAGCCCCTGTCCGTCATCTTCAATAGTCATGGTCAAGCGAGACGACTCGAATTTTACAGAGACTGACACCCTACCCGATCGGGGTTTCCCTTCCTCTTCGCGCACATCTGGAAGCTCTATGCCATATTGTACGGCATTTCTAAATAGGTGGATTAAAACTTTAAAGAAGTCATTATAACGCACTTCATCGAGGCGCACTGAATCTCCAAAGTAACGAATCGGATCTACTTCCTTGCCAAAGGACTCAGCCAAATCCTGTACATACTGACTATATTGCTGTACGACCATTTCAAGAGAAATCCATGTCATCTCATTTAATATACCATATACTTTGTCGTGGTGCTCTTTTGGCAACTGAGAGATTAGACGGTTTTCGATATGTCGGCGGTCGGCCTCTGTAATGGTAATATCGCGGTCCTTTTCCATAAAATCTTCACCGAGATATTTTTCAATCCACGAAAGATCTTCTCCAACTATGGACTCACCCTTTAAGTCGAGCAAAAATGCCTCCAATTGTTCTGAGAGGGAATCCGTCGCATTTTCACTTAAGTGCGACATATACAGGCGAGATAGCTCAGTTTCTAATAAGTGCAAATTGCGCATTGTCGCCTGCATGGACCATTGGGCAAAATCACCCTTAAAGGTGTGAATCAATCTAAAGATTACTGCTAATTGTTCTGATTCATGGGTTTGCCTATAGATTGAGAGACCATCTGCTTTACAAAACTGCAAAAGGTTAAGAATGCTTTGTCTTACATTATTCTGATAACGCATTGCATTCAAGACCATTTTTAGTTGTTGCCGCTCTGCAAAAAACTCTCTTTCGAGGGTGATTTTTTCTGTTATATCCGTTAGATTCACAGTAATTTGCTTAATGTGATTGGTATTGACCAATCGATAACTCAAACGCACAATCTTCCCGTTTATTTCGAGTTCTTGAGGGAGAAGCGAAAGATACACTTCTGATTGAAAACTAGATTCCGACTGAAAGGTCTTTTGTATAACATCTCTCACAAGACCAGCGTTAAAGGCCTTTACATGATTTTCTAGGAGTAGGTGAAAAGGCTCTCGCGTTATATCATGTCCGAAGATATGCAAACATTCTCTAGAAAACTGCCCATTTATTAACCCTTGGTCATTGATAGACAAAAAACCTTGGCCAACTTCATTGAGCAATGTTTCAATTTCTTGCTTTGTCTTAGACAACTCGTAAGTGCGCTCTCTTACTAACTCACTTAAATTGGCCTCATGGCGAATCAGTTCTTGATTTGAGAAAATCAGCTCTCTTTTTAACACATTGTGATCGTGTGCTAGAGCAAACTGATAGGCGAGAATCTGAAGAAGTGATAGCCTTACTTTCTCAAAGGCATCGCCAAGTAGGTTGTTTTCAACGTATATCAATCCAAAAAATCTCTCATTAAACCATATGGGTACACAGAGAATAGACTTGACACGATGCAGCTTAATATAAGGGTCACGCGAAAACACCAGGTCTTCAAAAGCAGTGCCCAGAATTACTGGATCCTTTGATCTACTTGCAAACTGAATAAACTGGAGTGGAATACGCTTAGAAACCTGTATGGATTCACTTGGTTCAATTTCTTTATGTTCACCATGACTTAGCTGTGCGACGACCTCAAGATTTTCCTTTTTTAGCATCAAGACGCATTTTTGCCCACCGGTAATCTCTAGCATTAACCGTGTGATCTGGATTTTTAAGTAGGCCTCATCTTTGTCTGCTGCTAAGTATTGTGCCGCTTTAACCATCGTCTGTGTATCGTAATCTTGGTGTGTTTGGGATTGCATGGTTCTGGTCTGATAAGTTTCAAACATCGCCTTTTCGAGTCGCTCAAAGCCTATGTGGATGTGGTTGTTCTTAATGGCTTCGCACTTTACATAGCATTCGAGTTGTCTAAAAAGAATATAGGATTCACGAATAAACACATCGCTTAAACGCATTTGGCCAACTGCCAGATAATATGCAGATAAATCCTCACATATAAGCCCTTGCTCAAATAAAAAACCTTGCTCATGCGCGGAGCGCACAGCATTATGGAATTCTAAATGCGCAGGTGTAATTCTACCTTCCAGCCACAATTCTATGGCATGGACATGTTCAAATTTATGAGCAAAATTCACAGGATTTATTCGTTTAAGGCGCTTTAACTCGCCCTTAAGCCTTTTAAAGCTCACGCCGTAAGTCTTCTCGTCAACTTGGACATAGTCTGTTTGAGATCTTAATTTTAACAAAGCTAAAGCCGTATAATACATCGATTCCACAGAAATATATAGGCCCATCAAATCGCCAAGCAGCAGCTTGACCTCTTCGCCTATTTGCAAAACCACTACATAGTCGCCAAGTAAATAACTGCGCTTCATCTTCAAAATAAGATGGTGGGCTAATATAGAGGGCATATTACTATTTCTGAGTTCCTTCTCAAACTGCTGCGCATCAAAAAAATCTTCGTCATCAATTAGCGTTAGAGAAACCGCATATGCCTTAACGGCCACTAAGAGATTGGATACATCCTTGTCTGTCATAATATCGGGATGCATTAAATCCTGTTGTGCAGCGAGATAAATGTCTTTTAAATTGTCGCTTATCGCCAATCGCGCCAGCATCAAGGCTGCACTGTTATAAGCAAAGTAAACCATATTGCCACTTAGTCTACTTTGCTCTTTTCCATCAATAAGATATGCAATTGCTTCTCTTATATGCATCACCCAATGGTTGAGGAAAAAGCCAATTGTAAAGTTGACTTTAGCAAGAACCTCCCAATCGCCAGAGCGCTTTGCTGCTTCTAGACTCGCCTTGCCTATGGCCAAGGCGCGCTTATACCTTTTAAACAAACCAACCTCTACAATACCGTATGTCGCAAACGAAAACGGCGTAAGTCGCATCATGCCATGCTTAAATGAGAGGTCTAACATAGTCAAAATAATGCGAATAAACAATACTTTAGACAGCAAATAAGAGACGCTAATCAAGAGATTGAGAATCTCTAAGATCATCTTGGCATTCTCGTCTGTGCAACTCTTTAGCTGTGAAATCTTACTGGGCTCATATATATATTTCGACCACTGAAATTTGAGCAACTGCCCTGAAATAATGGGAATCCCAAAGGCCTCATTAAATGGATATCCCAATATTTGAAGGGTTTCCATTGCTAAATTGAGCACCTTATGAGTTTCACCTTGATTGATATAGAGTTGTAATCGAAGGCGATTGACCTCAATTTTTTGAGAATCTTCTCTAATGCGCTTTAGCAACCCAGAAAAAGAATACTCAGAACCCGAAAAATCTCGATTTAAATACCTTAACTCCGCTTCTAATAACAATACCTCGAAGGCCAACTTTGATAATGCGTCTATTTCAGTAGTGAGAAAAGCACTTTTAGCTCGCTCAGCCTCCAATAACGCAACATCGTAAGCCACACTCATCTTTCCATTGATAGCAGCCGCCAAGTTGAGCTCGATCAAATCATGACGCTGAGCATCTGTCAGTAGGTGAAGCTCAGATGCGTTAAAATGGTAGCGCATTTCTTCTGTGAGGTGGGCTTTGTCATGCTGTGTTGCTGCCGGTAAACTATCAAATAACTGTGTGCCCAAAAGTATATGGAAATTCTTTTTTTGATCGGTTGTCATCCGCGCTAAAATTGCAACCTTAAATTCTTCATCGGCAAACCATAACACAAGTGGTACTGTAATTTGCCGCTCATAGTCGAGAATTAGTACATCTAACATACGGTGTGAGGACTTCAAAAATCCCAAATCAACGAGTTGTGCCACACGATTTAGAAGTTCTATAGGATCACATGCAATTAGGCCATGGAATCTGTCAACGGAAAACTTCCTCGGCATTAATACTGCTATTTCCAATATTTCTCGTAGACAGGTGTCGAAGCTGTCATATATCGACATTTGTAAATCTAATACATTTGGTGCAACCCCTAATGCATCTTGTTGGGTGACATCAAAATGCCATCGTCCAGTCAAAAAATCGAAAAAGATTATTCGATCATTAACTGCTCTGTCGATTATTTCAATTAAGTGACCTGGGTTGCCATGCGTCTTTTCGTATAGAATCTCAGAAAGAGCTTGATTTGTCCCTAAATCCCATTTAAAACCTAGCTTAATGAAATTCTCCACATCATCTAAAGTAAAAGGCTCAATAGTATGCTGAATAACCGGAACGGATTCCGTTAGCTCAATAAATGCCGCTGATAGATACTGGGCATTATGACTCCCAATAAAATCGACAAACTGCAATTGAGAATTCAGCAAATAAGTTAGAAGTCTTATGGTCGCATCGTCCAATTGATTTAAATTATCAACTAAAATTAACAGATAGCCCGATTCTCCTCTAATTAATGAAAAGAGGTCAACAACAGCCTGATTAAAGCGTGTACGATGTTCAAGGGGATTTGCTGATATTTGTGTCTCTTGTTCTCCTACAATCATTTCTAAAATTCTAAAGGTGTGTGTTAACAAGCCCAGGTTAGGACCGATTACGCGCATCAAGAGCTCTTTAACGACGTGCACATCAGCAGCCGAAGATGCCTGAACTTTTTTAACCCATTGCTCTATTGCAATCTCTAATGCACCATATGATCGATTGACTAGTTCCTTATCGCCTTTAATCTCTATAATATCGTGACCTTGCTGGTTGTAGAGTTTTGAAACTGCCTCTAGCAAAGTGCTTTTACCACATTGAGCGCCACCCTTTATTAATTGATACTTTGGTTTGTCTATATGACCAATGCGGCCTCCTGGAATTATCGCATCAAAAATTGCCCATCGGCTAAACAAATCTTTACTGGGCTTAAACGTTGGAGAAACATCTCTTTGTCCAACTTCGAAATATTGATACTGCTCTCTATCGTGCATCAATTTTAGTCGTGTTAAATCTTCCCTCACGCCAAAAATGCTTTGATATCTCTCGCTTGGATCTTTTGCCAACATCTTTGCAACCATATCCGACAGCATCTTGGGGATAGATGGATTTGTTCTCAGTACTGGTTGGGGAATCTGAGTTAGATGTATAAATACAGCCTCTGTAATGTCGCATCCCATGGTGTTGAATGGTGTCGTACCTGTGAGCATTTCGTAGAACGTTGCACCTAAACTATAAATATCTGTTCTGAAGTCAATGCCCATTGGCAATCTTCCCGTTTGCTCTGGGGCAATATAGTCCAGTGTTCCCTGAAAGAGTCCATTGGCACCCTCAATATCTTTAAAATGAACAAGTTCATCTGCGATACCAAAGTCTGCCAGTTTAATAAAACTTAAATCAGTACTAACAATGAAATTCGATGCATTCACATCTCTATGTACCAAGCCTTTAGCATGGCATGCAGATAAAGCCGCTACCATTTCTTGTGCCAGTCTATAGAAAAGCCCTAACTCCATGGGTTGCTTGTCTATAATCGCCTTTAAAGCCATGCCACCAAAATCTTCATATGTAATATAAGGCGCACCCTCTAGTGAACCTTGATCAACGACTTTAATTACCGTGGGTACATCAAACATTTTGCATAATTCGAACTCTCGACGTATGCGAATACCTGCAGCATGTCCATATCCCACATGATGTAAGAGTTTCATTATGAGCGATGTTCCCATGTTGTCTTTAACACGATATATCGAGCGCTGTTCATTTTTTTTAATGACTTCGATTATTGTAAATATGCCCATTGTTGACATTGTGCACCCCTTTAAACAGTCTAGGTTCATTATATCAAAAAATCCCCCGAGCGCTACACTCAAGGGGGATTTTGATGGGATTTTTTATGCAATTTTTGGATATTAGTCTTTTGGTATCAACCGCATTGCGTTTAGCACCGCCAAGAGTGCAACGCCAACGTCTGCAAAAATTGCCTCCCACATTCCAGACAACCCCGTCATACCTAAACCCATAAAGACAACTTTTATGCCCAGCGCCATCACAATATTTTGAAAGACAATCCCACGGGTACGATTTGCCAAGTGAATCGCGCCGATTAGCGCCTCCGGTTCATCGCGCATTAGCACTATATCAGCAGCCTCAATTGCTGCTTCAGATCCAATGCCTCCCATTGCAATGCCAATATCCGCACGCGCTATAACAGGCGCATCGTTAATACCATCCCCAACAAAGGCAATCTTGCCCTTAACCGCTTTTGATGCGTACTTATCCATTGCCTGTTCCATAATGGTGAGCTTATCTTTGGGTTTAAGGTCCCCATAAGCCTTTGGTATTTTTAGCTGCTTAGCCAAAGCATCGACAGTCTCTGATCGATCCCCAGAAAGCATTGCAACGTCAATACCTAGTCCATTGAGTGCAATAACAGTATCTGCGCTTGAAGACTTCACTTCATCTCTCAACACGATTGCACCTAAATATTCATGATTATGCAAAACATGAACAATCGTACTCGTTTGAATTTCCTCTAAACGCCCAATCTGCTCAATAATCATTTGTGCGTTTGCCAATTGTCGTCGATCTAATTTCTCAAGGATATAGGACTGTTTCCCTACAAAGACATTCACACCTTCTTTTGTTATATGAATACCCTCACCTGCAGTTTCTAACATTTTGAAGGTGTGATCTTCGTGAACCTCAAGACCAGCTGCTGCCTTTCGTATGGCAATGCCAATAGGATGATTAGAGTTTTGCTCAGCCATTGATGCCCAATAGAGCAAACGATCCCGCGTTACCTCTGGCGCTACCATTACTTCACGCACCTCAAAGGTACCTTCTGTAAGTGTTCCCGTTTTATCAAAATACACCGATGACAATTGTGATAAGGCTTCAAGATAGTTTCCGCCCTTTACCAGTACACCCATTTTAGATGCAGCGCCAATACCACCGAAATAGCTGAGCGGAATTGAAATCACAAGTGCACAGGGACACGATATTACCAGAAATATCAACGCGCGATAGATCCAAACAGAAAAAGGGTCTCCAAGCACAAGTGGTGGCAATATTGCTGTCACTAGTGACAGGAGTATTACAATTGGTGTATATACTTTCGCAAATTTCGTCATGAATTGCTCAGGTTTTGCCTTCTTGTCAGCCGCTTGCTGCACAAGTTGAATGAGTCGACTTGCTGTTGACTCAAGGAATGGCTTTTCAACACGACAATGCATCGCCTGCTGCAAATTGATAAACCCACCAAGTACACGCTCACCACTGAGAATATGTACTGGTTTGGATTCACCTGTCATTGACGATGTATCTACAAATGCTTGTTCCGACAACAAAATTGCATCTGTGGGAATGCGCTCTCCTGGTTTAACCAAAAGCACATCGCCAATTGCCAATTGTGATGAGGGTACATCCCACATTTTATCACCTACAACAAGATGTGCTTTATCTGGACGAATTGCAAGTAATTTTTCTATGGCGCGACGCGATTGATCGACAGCCTTACCCTGAAAGTGTTCACCCAACTCATAA
>CALFXQ010000083.1 GCA_937958285.1 uncultured Fusibacter sp.
CTTCGATTTATCCCCTTTTTTCTCCTTCACTTCTTTTTTACCGAGCATGCTGACACTAAGACCAATTAAAATTGCGCCACTAAAGCCAAAAACGCCTCGCATCCAGGGAATTGGACTATCTGGAAATGCATAAAATGTCGATAGTAAAACGACTGGATTGACAATTGGAACCGCCATCATCATGGTAGTTGCAAGCCCCACCGGCACACCTTTATTTACCAAGCGCCGCATGATTGGCACAATGGCACATTCGCAGATTGGGAAGACAAAGCCTAAAAGTGCAGCGAGGGGGTAGCTAAACCAGGGTGATTTTGGCAAATGCGATACAAGCCAAGTAGGTGTCACAAATACTTCGATAAGCGATGCTACTAATGCTCCTAACATCACAAAAGGCAACGCTTCAATAAGTATGCTTAAAAAAATCACGCTAAAGCCCTCTAGCATAGTTAATCTCCTGTTTTACGCATCAAATATCGTCATATACGATTTGCACCACTACTACTTACACATTATCTGAGGATATGTATAAATGCAAAGGGTTTTTGCAATTAGTTTGCAAAAACCCTTTGTGTTTTCTCTTATGCAATTATGGCGCTTTAGGTACAGATATACTGCCATCACTATAAAGGGCCTGTCTTTTAAAGGTGCTAGGATGTACAGGCTCATGGTTTTTCCATGGCCAACCGCCAAATTTTGAATTCTCATAGTCCCAGTAGGCTTGCTGGATTTCAGCGCGTGTGTTCATAACAAAAGGCCCATATTGAGCAATGGGTTCATGAATCGGCTCTGCAGCCATATAGAGCAGCTTTACTGAACCTCGCTCAGCCCATAACAATAAATCCACATTTTCAAGTGCTGCCATTTGCTTTGCAGGAAGCAATGTGCAAATATGTGCACCTTTTGCCATTGCAATTCGCCTACTTTTGTTTTCAGCATCCGCATAAAGTCCCTCTCCAGAAGTAAAAAAATCACGGACCTCATCTGGCGTAATCAAGCAAAGACACAAATCGTCTCCGCTGTAGTGATAAAGACTTCTCAAAACAGTTTCAGACTCTGTTTTTAAGTACAACACATCACCCTCATTTAGATCAATGGTCATCAAGCGCACATGATTGTCTTTGTCGTTTGCCCAGCTCTTTGGCGTTGGCTCTTGAGACTCAAGTTTTCCTAGACCACCTGATATAAGACGAATCTCTGATTGGCCCACTTTAACAGTGGGAACATTTTCAGACCACAACATTTTATAACTCGGAACGGCAAACTTGTCTTTTTGAGGAAGATTGAGCCAGATCTGAAAAAGCTCTAGTGGATTATCGCCTTCTTGATTTAAAAGAGGAAACATCTCGCAATGTTGAATGCCAGAACCTGCAGTCATCCACTGAATATCGCCATCGCTATAGCGACCGGAGCCACCGCCAGAATCAAAGTGGTCTACCGTACCTTCTACGACGATTGTAATCGTTTCAAACCCTCTGTGGGGATGCATAGGAAATCCTGGAACTTTCTGTCCGTGGTACATGCGCCAAGGTCTAGACGGCTCGAAATCCGCTCCGAGCTTAATCGTCTTTGGCATTTCACTTGGTCCCATATTTGCGTTGCCTCTTGGAAAATAATCACAATGGTGAGCCAGCAAAATAAACGGATTTTGCGTCGGCCACTGCGCGCCCAATACTTTTTTGTATCGTATTAACGACATATGCCCCCCTTGCTATAGATGCTGATGATTAACTACCCAAATGCGCTACAACTTAACCTAATTTTAAATTGCTCTGGCCTTAAATTAGATGTTGATTAAAGGGGCATTAGAACTACATGCCTTCTATTCTCAATGCAAATACTTCGTGATATGTTTTAAAAAAAAGGAGAACACTATGGGTATTTTGATGAAGTACACCTTTCGAAGCATTGGCGAGAAGAAAATGCGAACCCTGCTCATCGTGGTCGCCATAACGCTTTCTGTAGCACTTACCTTTGCATCTTTTGCACTCAAGGACAGTATTACTGACACCTTCAAAGAAATGATAAAGAAGTACCTAGGGAGCGCAAATATACTAATCACAGCAACTAAGGACTCTCCCATGCAGTTTGTGCCAATAGTTCCACTAGAAGATCCCGATCGCCTAATAGATTATCAAATTGGCAGCATTGAAACACAAGGGTTTTATGCAATAGACAGCAAACAAGAGCAGCGCTTCGTTATTCGAGGCTACTCGGATGAAGATATCGCACAATTAGGCGTCGTTAAAATGATTGAGCGATTAGACGGACCATTTACAGGTAAGTCTATTTACATCTCAAAGGCCATAGCAGAAAAATATGGATGGCATTTAGGAGATACGATCGATCTTAAGTTTAACAACCTACGTCACAAAATAACAATCCACGGCATCGGCGCAGATTCCGGGGCCTTGTCAAAAGAAGGAAAATCAGCATATGCGATTCTTCCAATAAAAACACTTCAACAAATGGAAGGCACCCAAGGTCGCTATCACTTTATCTTGGCAAAGAGCGCCGATGGTGTTTCCTTTGAGCAAGCACAACAGTTGCTCAATGACCACTACCCACGATACAAAGTCGATGAGCCTATTCCTTGGGAAATTATCTCTCAGCAACTCAACAGTATCACAGTGCCTTTTCTATTTATGCTCATGTTAGTACTTGTGACATCGATCTTTATTATATACACGGCATTTAAGGTTATAGCCTCTGAAAAACTTCCGGTTTTAGGCACATTCAGAAGTATAGGCGCAACGAAGTTCCATGCCAACACGATTCTCCTTTTAGAGAGTGCTATTTATGGGGTAATTGGTTCAATTTTAGGACTGATGCTCGGAGAACTGATTTTAAATCTAATGGGAAATTTAACAGCACAAGGCATTATGCAAGCCGGTGATGTTAAAGCACAAACAAGTGCTGCACCCATTTACTATATTGCATCGGGTTTGTTTGGTGTTGTCTTGGCCATTTTAAGCGCAGCGCTTCCCATTCTTCAGATAGCAAAAATTCCTGTTCGCGACATTGTTCTGGGGTCATTCACTCAGGTGGACCAATCAAAAAAAATCCCTGCCCTACTTGGCTTGCTGATGATGGCATTTGCAATTTTCTTCCCCATCGACATGTTTGAAACTTCAAAAGGTCTTCTCATTGGACTTGGAACACTGTTTGCTTTTGTCGGCCTGGTACTTTTAGTCACACCACTGACGAACCTTTTCTTACATCTCCTCTCAATTCCAACAAAGAGTGTATTCCGGAACACTGGCCAACTCGCTCTCCTCAACATAAGAGGAAACAAGAGTATTTTAAACAACATCTCCCTATTAACGATTGGCATATCAGGAATTTTGCTCATCAACACCATCAGTTACTCCATTAATATCGAAGTGCTTAAGGTGTATCGACAGGCCAAATACGATGTTACCGTTTACGCCAATCAGCTCGATCGTTCAGACATGCAAAGTATTGCAGGTACAGAAGGCGTTGTGGGTGCAATGGGCATATACACCATTGGAAATACAAAGATTGATGCAATCAATGGCCAGACACCCACTAAACAGTCTACCAGTATTGGCAGTATTTCAGGCATTTCAGGGAGCGAGTACTTTGATTACTGGCAATTTCCTTGGCAAGAAGGCGAACTCAGCAACTTAGATCGAAATTTTGCTTTAGATCGCGCCTTAGTATTGACAGATACGCTAAAGCAACGCTTTAATCTCAAATTGGGCGATGAAATCACATTGAAATTCTCAGAAGATATTAGTCGCACATACACCGTAGTTGGATTTATAAATGCAATCATGAACAACGGGAATTTTGCACTCGCCTCGGGTGCTCAACTTAAGAGAGATGCCCAGTTAAGTGCCTATTCCGAGATCATGATTAAATCCACACAACCCGAGGTTACAAAAGAGAAAATGACAAAGCGCTTTGAACACGATGCGCCATACATTGTGACCATGTCGGAGATGGAAAAAACAAATAACGAAGCCAATGCTGCTATTATTATTGGTTTACAAAGTTTTTCGTTTTTAGCTATGGCCATTGGACTATTTGGGATATTCAACAATTTTATTGTGTCGTTAATGTCAAGACAAAGAAGTATTTCCATTATGAAATCCGTGGGTATGTCCCGCGCTCAGACACTTAATCTGCTCCTACTTGAAGCCTTGTTAAGCGGGTTAATTGGTGGCATCATGTCCATCTTTGGAACCCTCGTGCTTTTGGTTCAAATCGAACGTCTTCTCGGCCTTTTGAATCTTCCTATCGCCATGCACCTCGATATGAACCTGTTTGCCATTGGTTTGGCATGTGGAGGCATTGTCTCGATGATTGCCAACTGGCTTCCAGCACTAAAATCGTCAAAGATGAGCATCGTTCAAGGAATAAAGTTTGAATAAAGGAGAAAAACACATGGCAATTATTCAAGTGAATCAGCTAACAAAGCATTTTACAATGGGAAAAGTTACCTCTGAAGTGTTAAAGGGCATTGATATGGAGGTCGAACAAGGTGAATTTGTCAGTATCATGGGGCCATCAGGCTCTGGCAAAAGCACGCTTTTATACTTGATTGGCGGCCTAGATAAACCTACCAGTGGCGAAATTGTCATCGCAGGAAAATCATTATCTCAACTCAAGGACAGAGCAGAAAGTATTATGAGAAGAAGAGACATCGGCTTTGTCTTTCAGTTCTATAATCTGGTGCCCAATCTAACTGTAATGGACAATGTACTACTTCCCGTTTTGTTAGATGGAAAGCGGACCAAAACCTATATCAATAAGTTGAAAGAAATTCTTGAAATCGTAGGACTTGAAGATAAGTTAAAGCATACCCCAAGAGAGTTGTCGGGCGGACAGCAACAGCGGGTAGCCATAGCAAGGGCACTTATCAACGATCCTCAAATCATTCTGGCCGACGAACCCATTGGAAACCTAGACTCAAAATCAGGAACAGACATCATGTCTTTATTCCATAGAATTAACAAAGATGTAGGAAAGACAATTGTTCAAGTTACCCACTCAGAAGAAGCAGCAAAATACGGAATGCGAACCATTCACGTACGGGATGGTTTAATTCACAATCAAGATATGCAAACACTTAGGAGGATCCAATGAAGAAAATTCTGCTCACATTTACACTTGCCCTTATTAGTCTGAGTTTAGTGGCATGTTCTTCAGCTAGTGGCGACGATGTCCCAACCACCACCGAGGCGGTAAAACCTCAAAAGGCAAGTGCCATCGAACTTTATGGCAAGGTTGCCGCGAAGAAAACACAACAACTTGCTCTCAACCAAACGTTGCAAGTAGAAGCATTACATGTACAAACCGGTATGAAAATAAAAAAAGGCGATATATTGGCTACGCTGAACATCGATGTCCTTAAGCGTGAGCAAGCACTTCTCGAAGCAGAAATCAAACACTATAAAAAGCAACTTTCTCAAGACAATAGTCCATATTTAGAGGCTGTCCAACGTCTAAAAGATACAAAGGCACGCAGCGAAGCGCTAAAACGACAGCTAGCTACACAAAAGTTGCTCTTTGAGCAAGGGTCTTCGACAAAATCAGAATACGATGCGATGCTTCGTGAATCGCTACAATTGGAACGTGAAATAGAAAGCAATCAAGTTTCTGTTAATGCGGCCTTGCAATCTGGTGCGCAAACAAGAGACAACATTGCACTCAATGTAGCCAAAGCAGAGGCTTCTCTAAGCTCTATTATAGACACATTCAACGCCCCTTGGCTAAAGGGCAATCAGATAATTTGCCAAATGCCTATCGCGATCGTTGAGACAGTATATATTCAAGAGGGTCAAATGGTGCCTCCAAATACACCCTATTTTTCTTTAGTCGATGTAAATAACCTGGTGATTCGCGCTAACGCTTCTGAGGATCTTATGAAGCACATTTCCATAGATCAAATTGTTACCGTTACACCTTTAATGGATAAAGGGCGAAAATTGGAGGGCAAAGTTGTCTTTATTAGCTCCCAAGCAGAACAACAAGGAGGAGAAACGTCAATTCCCATAGAAATTGAACTCACAGAATCTACTGACTTGCCAATAAAACTTAATGTCGATGTTGAAATTCCGTTGAAATAATGCTTATTAAAGTGACAAGTCCTACAATATTGGGTATAGACATAGCATAACCGCTGCGAGGTGATGCTATGTTTATTTTTAACCCTGATTTTACAGCCGAGATGGCCTTGCAACTATTAGATTCGAGTGATGAATTTATGGGCGCTCTCGATGTAAACGGCGTGCTTATATACGCCAATCAAACTGCACTCTCTTTTATCGGCGCAGCTTGGGAAGAAGTCGCTGGTCGACCTTTTAGGGATACGCCTTGGTGGAACCACGACGCTGAGCTACAAGCGCGCTTAGATGTGCTCATTCAAAGTGCGCGTATAACTTTTGCCTCGCAAAGTATGACTGTTCAACACAAAACCGCCTACGGTGAAAAACACCATTTTCTCTTCACTTTAAAGCCAATTAGCGGCAGCGATGGTCAGATTTCTGGGTTTATTGCAGAAGGAAAAGATGTTAACGACCTGCTCATTGCACAAAAAAAATTAAATATCGAAGTTCGGCGCTATAAAGACCTCTTCTCAAACTCTGCAGATGCACACTTAATTATTGACGACAATCACTTTATAGAGGCGAATAGTGTCGCCCTCAATGAATTGGGATACGACGAAACAGATACAATCGTCGGCGTCCATCCCTCTGAGATTTCTCCCCCCCTGCAGCCTGACGGCAGTAGTTCTCAAGAAAAATCTGAAATCATGATTAACTTGGCCTATAAGAACGGATCCCATCGCTTTGAATGGGTACATGTAAAAAAGGACGGCACACTATTCGATGTTGAAGTTGTTTTAACACCTAT
>CALFXQ010000084.1 GCA_937958285.1 uncultured Fusibacter sp.
TGGGACATACACAACACTTCACTCACTTTTGTAGTAAAAAAATGTTAGGGAGCCATTATGATTCACATTAAGAATTTATCAAAGACGTACAAATCTTCGAATGGGTCTGTGGAAGCGCTCAAAAAAGTGTCTCTAAGTGTGCCAAAAGGCGCAATATTCGGAGTGATTGGCTTTAGTGGAGCTGGCAAATCGAGTCTGATTCGCTGCATCAACCGCCTCGAGAAATCCGATGTCGGCAGTATATTTGTTGGCGATATTGAAATGACAGGGCTTAACTCTTCAGACCTCAGAAAGGCTAGAAGTCGCATCGGCATGATCTTTCAGCACTTTAATCTCTTCGATGCGAAAACGGTATACGAGAACATTGCCTTTCCCCTAGAGGTTGCGGGCTTAACAAAAGGCCAGATTGCCATACAAGTGGAAGAAATGTTGAGTCTTGTGGGGCTAGAAGACAAGCGCCACAGTTACCCTTCACAGTTAAGTGGTGGACAAAAGCAGCGCGTTGGCATTGCAAGGGCTCTTGTAAGTAAGCCAGATGTTCTACTTTGCGATGAGGCCACTTCGGCCCTCGACCCTCAAACCACTTATGCCATCTTATCTCTCCTTAAGGAACTCAATCGCCAACTCGGCATTACTATATTGCTAATCACCCATGAGTTAGATGTGATACGTGGGATCTGCACGCACATGGCCGTCATGGAAGATGGGAGTATTGCCGAAAGTGGGCTTGCGAGCCAATTGTTTGAGCATCCTAGAAGTGACACGGGGCGGAATTTTATTCGCATCCACAAAAGCATGCGCGACACACTGAGCCTAGTAAGCGGGGAGGGGATATGAAACAAGATTTGCTGCCTTTAGTTTTTGAAGCCCTTTTAGAGACGGCGTACATGACGAGTATTGCAACGCTGTTCGCCTTGCTGATAGGACTCCCTCTCGGTGTGGTTTTAGTTTTAACTGAGCGAGGGCATTTATGGGAACACTATCGGATCAATCAACTACTAAGCGCTGCAATTAACGCGGTGCGGTCATTTCCGTCGTTGATTTTAATTATAGTCCTGCTGCCCTTGTCGCGTGTTCTGGTTGGTACCACGCTGGGGTCAACCGCTGCTATCGTCCCCATTGCCATAGGTTCTGCACCTTTTGTCGCTAGGATCTTTGAAAATAGCTTTAAACAAGTTGCGTGGGGCAAAATTGAAGCGGCTCAGGCCTTAGGTGCGGGCCATGCAAAGATTATCTTCGATGTGCTTTTGCCAGAGGCCTTACCTTCTCTGGTGCGGGGCTTTACCATTGCGGTAATTACAATTTTAGGATTTACGACAATTGCTGGTGTTATTGGAGGTGGAGG
>CALFXQ010000085.1 GCA_937958285.1 uncultured Fusibacter sp.
GCTTCAAAAAGAGGCTGAAATGGTAGACAAATGTGCAGAAAAATATTTTATTAAGAGGCAAAAAAGCGTCTGTGTAGATGAAGTGAATGAAAATATGTATAATTGTTGTATGATGTGCATAATTATTAAAAACTGACTTTATGGTAGTTTTGATTATACGTTTATTTTGCGTTAATTCCTTGTTTTATAATTGCAACCGGTGTGTACTTACACACATTTTCTGGGGATTGTTTGTGGATAAGCGGGGGTATTGACAGCTAAACACACTAATTTCATGCAATTCTTATGTGGATAAGGCATATGCTGAATAAGTATAAGGGATAACATATTCCACATACATATGCAAGTTTTTTTTGAATAGAAAATAAAAAAGGTGGTCAAAATAAACCACCTTTGAATGGAATGCCTAAATGACTTTTAGTTGCCGTCTAAAAGATTGCCGAGAGCGCCTAACACACTGCCTTCGCCTTGTGATTTGCCACCGTGTGAACGTGCACTAGACAAGATGCGGTCTGCCATACGGCTAAAGGGCAGTGATTGTAACCAAACCTTACCTGGGCCTTTTAAAGTGGCAAAGAACAATCCTTCACCGCCAAACACTGCACTTTTAATGCCCTTAACCATTTCGATGTTGTAATCCACATTGCCTGTAATTGCCACTAAACAACCGGTGTCAACTCTCAGTGTTTCGCCAGCAACCAGCTCTTTTTCGTAGATGGTGCCACCTGCGTGAATAAAGGCAAGACCATCGCCTTCAATTTTTTGCATGATAAATCCTTCGCCACCAAAGAAGCCAACACCGATGCGCTTTTGGAAGGCGATGCCGATTTTCATGCCCTTAGCAGAACATAAATAGGAGTCCTTTTGAGCGATTAAGCGTCCACCAACTGCAGTCAAATCGACGGGGATAATTTTACCCGGATAAGCTGCGGCAAAGGCCACTTTTTTCCTCTGACTTGCGCCATTTGTAAATTGAGTCATAAAGAGACTCTCACCAGTTAACATGCGCTTGCCTGCCCCCATGATTTTACCCATAAAGCCACCGCCGTCATCTTCAGAGCCATCTCCAAAAATGGTTTCCATTTGAATGCCGTCTTCCATAAACATCATGGCGCCAGCTTCGGCAATTACTGTTTCCTTTGGATCTAATTCGATGACAACAAACTGCATATCATCACCAAACAAGGTGTAATCAATATCGTGTGCTCTCACAACAATAACCTCCTTAAACAGTTGTAAATAGATGGAATTGCATTGGATAAACACAGTTTATCACTACTTGTGGTCCGCTTCAAGACATACTGTGTTATACTGTTATTGAATACTCAGGGGAGGTGCAATACCTTATGTTCTGGTATGCAATCATAGGCATAAATCTCTTTACTTTAATTTTAATGGGCCTCGATAAACGCTTTGCACGCCGCAAATCCCAGCGTATTTCAGAGAAATCCTTGATTCTACTCGCTTGTTTTGGCGGCAGTCTCGGCATGTGGAGCGGCATGTACCTTTGGCGGCACAAGACCCAAAAAATTAAATTTTACTTGGGCATTCCGGTAATTGTTTTTGTTCAATGTGTAGTGTTCTATTATTTTTATTGGAGGATATTATGAAAAAAATTATTGCAATTGAAGGTATGACTTGCGGGCATTGTAAAGCACGTGTTGAAAAAGCCTTAAATGCATTGAGTGGCGTTGCATCTGCCGTGGTAGATTTGGCCAATAAAACAGCGACAGTTGAGTTAGAGGATTCATTGACAGATGCACAGCTCATTGAGGCCATAGACGATGCTGGATACGATGTTACTGGCGTTGTGAGTCAATAAATGAGTGGGCTTACTGGCCGGTTGCCACGGTTTTTAGCCAAGACTCGACTTTATCAACCCCACGTTTTTCAAGGTAGCTTACAAAAGCGCCCTTATTTTGAAGGGTGGTATTTTAAAATTGTCGACCGCACTCAGAATCTTAGTCTTTGCTTAATTCCTGGTGTTGCAATGGGAGGACATGGCGACGACCACGCCTTTATTCAGTATGCAGATTCGCATTCTGGGACAAGCGGTTACCTGAGGTTTGACTTATCGGAGGTCAATTTTTCCACCGAAAAACTAGACCTAATGCTAGGTGAGCACCAGTTGAGCGATACGCAGATTCGTATTAAGAAGAATCAAGAAATGCCCTTTGGGCTAGATTTAGATATCAGCGATCCCCTGTATTATCCGGTAAGACTCACGCATCCAGGAATTATGGGCCCATTTCGCTTCTTTCCAGCAATGGAGTGTTATCACGGCGTACGCATTGTTCACGGCCGTGTGCGCGGTACAATTACTATGGAAGATAGAGTCTTAACCCTCGAGGATGGGGAGATCTATCTCGAGAAGGATTGGGGTAGAAGTTTTCCAAGAGAGTGGATTTGGATTCAGGCCAGCGCCTTTGAATCCCAAGACCACCCTGAGCTTCCCGTCCATCTGCTGCTTTCTGTGGCCAATATTCCATGGATGAAACGGTCCTTTAACGGCCATCTCGGGTATTTGTGGCTAGGAGATGAACGCATACCCTTCGGTACTTATTGCGGGTCGAAAGTACATTTATCGACCGAAGAAGGCGATATGCACCAAAGCACTGACGTCAATCAACCCTTAACACTGGTGGTCAACAAGGGCGACTATCACATCGTAGTGATTGCCAAACCCGTTAAACCAGTGCCACTCATTGCACCTAGTGCAGGAAAAATGATAAGGCACATGCTCGAAGATTTAGAAGCAGAAATTTTTATTGAGGTCTTTAAAAACGGTGAGGCCTATTACAGCGGATTAGCCCGCTTTGCTGGCCTTGAAAGTTGTGGCGAATACACAAATCTATCGAAGTAATGCAAAAAACACCTCGGGTCTTCTGTTTATAGAAGAACCGAGGTGCATTTTTTTTTGTAAATGGATTATAGACGCGCCTCAGTTAATTGAATAAACTGATTGATTTCGTCTTCTACCATTGTGAGTGAAGCGAGCCAGAAGTCTTTTTTGGCGATATCTAGGCCCATTGTCGCTGCTACATCGCGCGCATTCATTTTTGTTGTATTGTTGAGAAGGCGGTTGTAGTCTTCTACAAAATTAGGCTTACCTGCTTTGTACTGGGCATACAGACCCTTTCCAAAGAGCAATCCAAAGGCATATGGGTAATTGTAGAAGCTAAAGCCCGAGGAATAGTAATGCGGTTTGCATGCCCACATATAGGGGTGCAAGTTTTGGTCTAAGCCATCGCCATAAGCCTCGCGCTGTGCCTTGAGCATTAATGCTTTAATTTGCTCAACGGTGATTGGGCCTTCAATGCGCTCATCGAAAATGCTCTTCTCGAAGAGGAAACGCGAGAGAATATCTACGATAACTTGAGTGGCGCCTTCGATGGATTTTTCGAGAATAAAGACGGCATCGTCTGCAGAAGCTGTTTTGATGGCAGCATTAGTGACGATCGTTTCGCAGAAGATAGATGCGGTTTCTGCAACGGGCATTGGGTATCCAGAGTTGATAAGGGTTTCACTGTAGACTTGGCTATTGTGGTAGCCGTGTCCGAGTTCGTGGGCAAGGGTAGAAACTTCTGAGAAACTACCATCGAAATTGAGCATAATGCGGCTTTGCTTTCTACCGCCTACACCTGCACAAAATGCACCGCCGCGCTTGCCCTTTTTAGGCTCAACGTCAATCCACTGATTGTCGAAGACGGTCTTTGCATAGTTGGACAACTCGGGTGAAAAGGCAGCGAAGTTCTCTAAAATAAACGCTTGAGCCTGCTCGTATGTGAAAGTCAATGAACTCTCGCTAATCGGTGCAAAGAGATCGTAGAAAGGAAGACCACCCTGGTGACCGAGAAGCTGGGCTTTTCTTTGAAGGTACTTGTGGAAAGCAGGGAGTTTTTCTTTCATCGCCTCGATCATGGCATTGAGCGTTTCCATGTCGAGCTTAGAGCCAGAGGCAGATTGATGTAGAGGTGATTCAAAGCCTCTGAGTTTTGAGATGATATTGACCTCGCCTTTAATTGCATTTAAGGCAGCGGCAACCCCTTCTTCGATGCGCTCATAGCTCGCGAGTTCCGCCACGTAAGCGCGCTTTCTTACCTCTTGAACGGGATGGTTTGCGAGGTTTCTAATCATGGATAGGCTAAGGGATTTTACTTCGCCTTCGAGTTCGAACTCGATCATTAGATCAGATGTCAACTTGCCTTGAAGATTGCTCCAAGCACTCGAGCCCACGGTTTGAAGCTTAGCAAGTAGGATTTCTTCTGCATCAGAAAGCATATGAGAAGCTTCTTTATATGTTTCGTGTAAAAAGAAGCGATGCTCTACAATTAATGGGTGTGTGCTCTTATCGATAATTTCAGGGCTGAAGCTTCTCAACCATTTTGTAAATTTTACTTGAGGACCAGTAAGTGCTGCGCTGAGCTCTTCTACCTTGTTGAGGTACTTTAATGCTTCAGCGTTTCCAGTATCTGTAGAAAAGACTAATCCAGCATAAGTGCCAAGGGGTGCGAGTTTTGCATAAAGCGCGTTGATGTGATTGATAATGCTAATGGCTGACGTCTCAAAATCCTCTGTTAAAGGTATTTGTTCGGCTGCAGTAATTTCCTGAGCGACGGCAGTGAGGTCGCCTTGGTATTGCGCGCTGTCGAAGCCAGGGTATATAGTTGATAAATCCCAACGATGCTCCATATAATATCCTCCTAGGGCCATTATTTCAGTACTCGAAAGGCCTATGTATATTTTAGCATTTTTCTATTGCTTTTCAAGGGTGGAAATGACGTGTATAATCATTTAGGACGCAATGTTTTAATAATGTGCATCCTAGAAAGAGGCTATGAGATGAAACCCAAAAAAACCACATATTTTTTATTTGTCGTTGCAATGCTCGCAATGGCAATTCTCGATAATGTAAGAGGCGTGTTCGTGCCGAGTTTTAAAAGTACATATCAGATGTCAAATACCGATATTGGCGTACTTTTCTTGGTGAGTTCCTTTGCATATATGATCAGCAGCTTTTATTCGGGCATTGGCATTTCAAGGTACAATCATCAACGCATGCTTCGCTTTGGTGCCTTTGCGACGATTCTTGGCGTACTGAGTATCGCACTTACATCTAGCGTTGTGCTCTTCTTTGGCGGCATGATTGCCATTAACATTGGCATCGCAGCCATCGCCTTATGCATAAATACGACTGTGCCACTACTTCAGGTCAAGCACAAAGCAGTCATTATGAACGGCATACACTTTTTATACGGCATTGGCGCAACCTTTACCCAAAAGACCACCGGCGTACTTTTGGGTATGGGCATGGCATTTAAGGTTATTTATTTGGGAATTGCGCTGATTTTTATACTTCTGGCTCTCGTGTCGCATTGGTTGCCACTGCCACCAGCAACAGCACACAAAAAAGAAAAGGTACATTTTACTAAGGCACAAAAAACCCTACTCATTGTATTTAGCTTGGCACTCGGCCTCTACGTCACAGGCGAATTGCAAACCGCGAATTGGCTGGTGAATTACTTGAAGACTGGATTCAACATGGCAGAATCCGATGCGGCCAATATCACGGCCACATTCTTTCTAGTCTTCTCTCTAGGTAGGCTCTTTGGTGGCTTTGTGGTACAAAAGTTTGGTTACCTGCGCACGGTAATATGGTCGCTTACAATTGCATCTGTGCTCTATTTTATTGGTTTGTCCATGGGTCTTCCTGGCGCTTGGCTAATTGCAGCTTCGGGTATTTTCTTTGCCGTGGCATATCCCACTGCGATGCTAGTTGTCGCTGAGTACTTTGACAATGCAGTATCGCAGGCTGCGGGAATTATTATTACAGCCTCTGCAGGAGTCAACATGATTATGGGTCTAGTTATTGGCTATCTGTCGGATCAATTTTCTATACATGTGGCTATGTACCTGCTTCCAACAGTGGTGGGCCTAAGTGCCATTCTCTTTTTATGGTTGTATACCCATGGAGGCATGGCCAATAAAAAAAGCACCTCAATTGAGTAGGTGCTTTGGCAGTTCAATCTTAAGCTGAAAGAAGCGTTCATTAAAGACGTTCAAACTCAGCGTACCTCCCAGTCGTTTAACGAGTTTTCTAACAATCGTAAGACCTAGGCCCTGATTGCCTTGGTCTTTTTTTGTACTGTAGCCACTGTCGAAAACCTTTTGAACCGCCAAAGGCTGTGCGGGGCTAAAGGTATTTGTTACCGTTATCCAGGTGTCGAGCGGCGTTTCTGTTAAAGTCACTTGAATGAGCTTGTCTTCGATTTGCTCGATTTGCCTAGTGGCCTCGTAGGCGTTATCTAGGAGATTTGATAGGATAGACACCAAAGTGAGTGTATGCTTTGACTTGGCCTTCAGAGTGGCTTTGATGTCGATGGTCATTTCGATATTGTGTTCTCTAGCCCTTTGCAGCTTTGCAAAAAGAAGCAGATCTAGTGCTACGACTCCGGTTCTAAAGTCGAAGTAGGTGCTGTTATCTTGATCGAGCAGCGCCGCTGAATATTGACGTATGGCTTCTAGCCGTTCGACCTCTGGCATTGTATCGCTGTGCTCGGCGAGGTCGTTGATCACCAACATGTGATTTTTATGATCGTGGCGATATTGGCGGTAGGTATGAATCTCTTCGGCAACGTATCTGAGCTTTTGCAGTTCGAGTAGGACGTGGTCGTGATGTCGTTTTACCACAAAAAAACGCACCATTAAAAAACCAGTGTTGGCCAATATTCCAATCGTCAGAAGTCGGCTAAATAGCCAAGGGTCTAGATTGATTAGGTCTGTATAGAGATAGGCTAAACCGAGGATGAGCAGGGTTAGACTCGAAAAATACAAGGTGAGATCGAATGGGGGTTTTTTCACTTAGGCCTCCACAATGACTTATTTAAATAGATTATACAATATTTCCTAAGTATTTTCAGGTAATGTTATGACATTTTCATTCTTTTTTAAATGGTTTGGAGATGCTGGGTGCTAGAATGAATTAAAAGGAGGTGGCTTTATGAGTTGGGCATTATTGTGGACAGCACTGGCAATTGTTCTTGCCATAGTCGAGGCAATGACTTTTGGTCTCACGACGATTTGGTTTGTCGCTGGCGCACTTGTTGCACTCTTGGCAAGTTGGCTGGGTCTGAATATTTACATTCAGGTTATTGCTTTTCTAGTTTCATCGATTGCACTCTTAGTACTCACGCGCCCGTTGGTGATGAAATACATGAATGCAGGAGCGGTCAAGACAAATGTAGACAGTTTAATTGGCAAACACGCCATTGTTACCAAAGAAATTAGTGAGCATGTCTTTGGTCAAGTTAAACTCGAAGGACAAATATGGACGGCAAAAGGTGTAGATTCTCAGAATTATCAAGAAGGGCTAGAGGTTTCAGTAGAGCGCATTGAAGGTGTTAAGTTAGTTGTAAAAAGACGATAGTCATTAAGGAAAAAAAGGAGGCAACTATGCCAGGATTAGGATTTTTATTGTTTTTATTGTTAGTCGTTTTCGTATTAATCGTGCTGGTATCTAACATTAAGATTGTATCTCAAGCCAACGCCTTTGTTGTAGAGCGTCTTGGTGGTTACCTTTGCACTTGGAATGTAGGCGTTCACATGACAGTCCCCTTTATCGACAAAGTGAGATCGCGCATTTCTTTAAAAGAGCAGGTGGTTGATTTCTTACCACAGCCAGTTATTACAAAAGATAATATCTCGATGAATATCGATACAGTTATTTACTACCAAGTAACAGATTCTAAGCTTTATACCTACGGCGTTCAACGTCCCATGGTTGCGATAGAAAACTTGACAGCGACTACACTGCGTAATATTATTGGTCAACTTGAGCTAGACGAATCCTTGACATCGCGAGACTTTATCAATGGACAAATGCGCGCTATCTTAGATGAAGCAACAGACCCATGGGGTATTAAAATCAACCGTGTCGAAGTTAAAAACATCATTCCACCTAAAGATATTCAAGATGCCATGGAAAAGCAGATGCGTGCTGAGCGTGAACGACGCAGAGCGATTCTCGAAGCAGAAGGCGAAAAGAAGGCGGCGATTCTCACAGCAGAAGGCGATAGAGAGTCTCGTATCTTAAAGGCAGAAGGTGAAAAACAGTCGGCCATTTTAGCTGCAGAAGGCGCAAAAGAAGCGTCGATTCGCATTGCAGAAGGTCAAGCCGAAGCCATTAGAATTACGCAACGTGCAACGGCAGATGGTATTGCCTTTATTAAAGCCAGTGCGCCAGACCAAGGTGTTTTGACTTTAAAGAGCTTTGAGGCATTGGCAAAAGTTGCAGATGGACAAGCGACTAAGTTGATTATTCCTTCGGATCTTCAAAATGTAGCCTCTTTGGTTTCTAGCGTTACTGAAATGATTAGAAAATAATTAATATGATCGAAAAAGAAATTAAATTTAGGCAACTAAAATGAAATCACCTTATTACCAGAGTTCAACCGTCACCGCGTACCATTGCCGCTTTCAAGAAATTGTTAGCGAGTTACCTTCATCTTTGTTGGTTGTCAGCGACCCACCTTATAACATCGGTTTCAAATACGACCAACACAAAGATAATATG
>CALFXQ010000086.1 GCA_937958285.1 uncultured Fusibacter sp.
TGTTTGCATTCATTAGTTTTAGATGTTAGTTTTAGATGTTTTTTTTTTTTTTTTGGGCGCCCGCGAATGATACCTACCATTACGCTAATGAGTAAGAAATCTACCTATTTGAGTCATTTACTGCATATTAATCACAATAAAATGTGCAGTAACAACTTTTCCTTATGCATACATTTGACTATAGTAAATTCCCAGAGCACTGTTTTGATGCGAAGTCATCAATTTGGTTGCAGCAATTCACGAATACAAGGGCGAGCAAAAGCTTTTTATCGAAACAAAACCAGATATTCTAAAGGTCATAGCTGAAAGTATAGACGATACGGAGCGAATTCGCTTCAAACCTTTGAGTTCGTTTGAAACACCTGATCCACTCTTGCTGATACCAATGTTCATTTTCGACTTTCTCTGCATCCACCCATTCAATGCTAGAAGAAAGCTCAATAGAGAGGCGCATTTGCATAATTGAAAGCATTCAAAGACTGAAAGAATCAAAATGATATTTGTCAGTAAATAACAAAAATCAAAAGAAGACACTTTAGAAAAATGCCCAGATATCAGTATGTCTACCGTTGAGATTACGCTTGCCGACTTGTTGAAGAATGGCTATATTATTAGAACTGGTGTTGGTAGAAGTACTGCATATATTAGAAATACGAATTATTGATAGTGAGGCGTACACCTCTCCGCCACGGAACCATTAGATCTTGCGAGCATTCGAATTGCTTACTCATGGCACTACGAGTGCTCAAAAAAAGACCCAAGGGTCTTTTTTTGTTCATGCTTTAAGTATCGGGGTTAGTTTATCGAAAAATGACGTGGAACAGGAAGCTTAAGTTGTAGTTTGGGGTAGTTTCCTTGCATACCAGACAATTAATACAAGGTGGACAACTTCTAAAGCGGCTGCAAAATACATATGAGGCCAAGCATTACCAGCTAAGTTAAACAACATATAGGGAATAAAGACCACTGCAATAATGGGATTTACCCAGCGGTTCACCTTATTTGGCAAGGCCACAGAAACAAAAATCATAAAGGCGGGAATAGCCACCAAAATCATAGTGATTAAAAGAAAAACTTGTGAAATGTCAAAGGTAAAGACTTTTCCTGCCAGAATATTTTCGATTGTACCTGGCATATAGAGGGCGAAATAGTCTACAAAGGAGTAGAGAAACATAAAGCTCGTCCACAGTGTAGCAAGCTTCAGTCTTAAGTTCACGGAGGTGTGTTCTACTTCGTTTTTTGGTGTGTTTTGTATATTCATAAAGATCTCCATTCATAAGATAATAGGTGTAACCCAACAACCCACATCATTTACGATAACCTAGTCCAATTTTACTCAAAATGATAGGGGGACAATACCAACTTAAGTTGGTATTATGACACACTTATTTATTTTCTTGCTTATAAAGGTTGGGATGGTTTTAGCAAATCCATTGTAAATAAGTGAACCACAGCGAAAGGCCACACATACTGGTCGGAAATTACCGAATTAGTATGCGTGGCCCTATTTTAATAATAGCTTTTGTTAAAGGTTCTCAAGTGCATCTTTTAGCGTTTTCTGATTAAAGAACTTCTGTAAGTTGCTCGGCAAGTTGTAGGGTCTATGCGCTTCTTCGATGGGCGCATCTTCTTTGCTGCTAACTGCACTTAGAATGGCTTCAACGAGCATGGCCTTTGGGGGTGTTTTGTATTCTTTGCCATGATATGTCCACACACGACAATCCACATCGCCACCACAAAGTGTACCGCATGATTCGCACAGACCCTCCACGATCTCGAGTTGTATATCACGCCCATTAATACGGATGGTAGGTGAACTTAAAAAGTGATGAGATTTGGCCATTTCTTCGCTGATGATGTTGATTTTATTGAGGCTTATTGTGGTATTGGTTTCTTCGAGTAGCTCATTTACAAGCGCAACTGCCTCTAGAAGTACTTGGTCTGTTCCACGGCAGGGTATACATACTTCTAGATCTAAAAAAAGAAAGTCTATTTGCACATTTTTCTGGTTCTGGACCTCTGTGCGTTGTGGGATATCTGATGAGATATTTGATGAGCAACCTGTTGTACAGGAATGCGTACCTCCACTGCAGCAAGTGTTTTGGCTATTTTCTAGATGTGTCATGTTGCGTCCTCCTTAGGGATCAGTTTTTTATCTGTTACAACCCTATAGACGCAAAAGATTTAAAAAGGTCGCAAATTACAATTTACAATGCGGCGCATTGCATGACTTGCTTCCTTTAGATTGAATATCGAGCACATTGCCATAGGCATCCACTTCGAAAGAACAGCACGTATTTAGAAGTGCTCTTAATTTAAAACGGGCACGCTCTACTCTAGTTTTGGAGCCAGATACCGTGAGATTTAGCTTTTCAGAAATGTCCTTGTGTTTCATTGCTTTTAAATCGTACAAAACAATCGCCTCTTGATATTTTTCAGGTAGTTCTTTTAACATCAAGTTGAGACAGTCGATCATGTCGTTATTCATATTGCCAAAGTTATTCTCCAAGGGTAGGTCTTTCTCAATGGCCTCGATATTAAGTGGCGACTCTTTTTTCTTGCGGTAATAGTCGATAATGGTGTTACGGGTGATTTTGTAGAGCCATGGACTTAAATGGTTGGGGTCTTTTAAAGAATCGACGTTGAGATAAAGTTTTACAAATACCTCTTGTAGTATATCTTCCGCCATGTGAGTATCTGAGACTTTTGTCTTGATATAACTTAGTAGACGCGCGCTAAACTGTTGCCAAATTTCTTGAATTACTGTGTCCACAGATGCCTCCTCATTAAAAAGCGACATATGGCTTAAGTATAAATGTCAAATGCGCTTTTGTCTTTTGCAAGAATTCGTCGAAATGGATTTCCCCATAGAGATAATCGTTGAAAAGGCCCTCTACTTGCTTCACCAAAACCTCAAATAGCAACGTTGAAGCGCTCTGTTTTAGTGGCGTCATTTCTAAAAGCTCTAATACAGCATTGTAAATAAATTGATCTGCAGTTACAAGCGCTTGCTCCATACCGCTTTGAGCGATGAGCTTTTGTTCTCTAACAAGATGGAGAAAGCGAATAAAAGCGCCCTCTAAACGTGGGTGCTCAATGCGCATGTAATAAGACAATATTTCGATGATTTGGTCGATAAAGCTTTCAAAGTCTGTAGGTTTATAAACATCGAAGGTTTGTTGAGCACCGCTTCTATAGTGAATAAATGTTGCAATAAAGAGCGTGGGTTTGTCTTTGAAATAGTTGTAAAGTGTACCCTCGCCAATATTGCACGCCTTTGAAATAGCAGAGAGCTTAATTTTCTCATAGTCCTGTTGAATAAACGCTTCGAAGGCGTGCTTGAGTATTAAATCGCGGGTAATCTGCTTTTGGGTAGGTGTGATTTTCATGATTTATCGAAGCCTAGCAAGTTGAACATGGGCAAAGAGGCCCATTAAAACCACTGGAGACATTACAAAGATCTCAAAAGATGTGCCTAAAAATTGCATTGCTAAGCTCAATCCCCAAAAGGGCACCAAGGCCCATTTAAAAACTCTAAATTTCTTATCCGAGTGCAGCTTCTTTGCCTTTTGATTGGTGAAGACATAGAGAAAGCCAAGACCTGTAATGACTAAATTGGCAATCGAAATCGGAATTTGAGCATTGTACGATTCACTTCTACCACCATTAATCCAAGTATATGGAATCACTTTAAAGATAATTAAAAGATGCGTGACTAAAACAAGGGTATAAAATAGGTAGCTTAGCTTAAATGTTCTATTGTTGTTCATAGAATTACCTCCGAGTTAATATGAGTTGACTCACTTTAACTAAGAATAACGGGTTTCACTAGTTTTGTCAAGAGGCGCAACAAATGAATCACAAGTATGTTGCCAAAGCCACTAAATGCCAATAGCCCAATAAAAAAGGCGCTGAGTAGGTCCATCCACCTACTGAGCGCTTAATATTTAGATTGTTTTTTTGAAAGCGCTGTACCCAATAAACACAACCCATAAGTATGCCAAGGTCTTTGGAATCATAAGCATGCCTATCAGCATGTTTACTTGTGCCCACAAAACAACGGGGATGTAGAATCCAAAGGAGAGTACAACAGCTACTGCCATAAATTTGGCATCGGAATCTTTGTGTTTAACCGAAGAACTGTAGAGTAAGAAAATCATAATAAGGCCCATTATGGCAAAGGGGATGTTTCTATAGATCGCCCACGCCACAGAAGATTCATATACAAACCATTGGTTTTGAGGAAAAAAGCAAAGGGCTATTCTCACTGCTGCCAAAAGCCACATAGTGGCATCGAGCTTGAGGCTGTTTTCGACATTGAATTTCTTCTTCCACAAGCTGTAGAGAATGAGGTAGAAAATTGTCATGGTGATGGAGGTTACAAATTTTCCAAAACCAAGTGATGCAGCATGATTTTCGAAACCTGTGGTCCACAATGCCACAATTCGGGGTATTAGGTGAAATGCATCGCCAAAGCCCAAAGTCACAGCCATAATGCCAAACCATTTATAGTAGTCGCGATTTTGACTTTTCTTCTTTGCGCCTAATATCATGGTAATGCCAACGAGTATCACCGTTGTGAGATAGCCGATATGAAAAATCGGTTCCATAATTGCCTGCATAATACCCTCCCTGGGTCGTATAAAATTAAACATACCGTGTGCTGATAAACTCATTGTAAAGCACGCATTTAAACTTCACTTGAACACCACCTTAATTGCGCTTTAAGTCCATCTTAATTCCACCTTAAATTTGATGATTAGTTAGATTTGCAAGTAACTCCAACCCGAGTGTATGATATACTTTTTAAAATTGGAGGGCTCTGATGATTCATGAAACCATTTTGATTATAGACGACGAGCGCGAAATTTTAGAACTTCTTGAAACGGTACTGAAGCGTGAAGGCTTTACAAAGATTATCACGGCAGACTGCCTAACAGCCGGTCTCTTGGCTTTTAAAAACCATAAACCAGACGTGGTGCTATTAGATGTGTCACTACCAGATGGCAGTGGATTTGACCTTTTCAAAGAGATCCACCAAATTAGACAGGTTCCCGTGCTCTTTATTTCTGCCAAAGACGATGAAGTAGATCGCATTTTAGGTTTTGCTCTGGGTGCTCAAGATTATATCACAAAGCCCTTTAGTCCAAAAGAAGTGGCCTATCGGGTGAAAGCAAGACTTAAGACCATGTCGCCAGCTAAAGAAGACTTGGCAACCACGCTTTCAAATGCAAAGGAGACAAAAGATTTTGTTGATGGCCAAGAGATGCCAGATTCAAGGTTACTTCTATTTGGTATGCTATCCATCGATCCCGACGCTGGAGAGATTCGAAAGGGAGGCAAGAAAATCGAATGCAGTGCCAAAGAATTTAAGTTGCTCTATTACTTGGCACGCAATCCCAATCGCATTTTGACAAAAGAGCAGATTTGTCTGGCTGTGTGGGGAGAAGATTTTATTGGGCTTGACAACACCATCTCCGTGCATATTAGAAAGTTGCGCTTGAAGATTGAAGAGGATCCCTCTAAACCACAATGGATTCAAACGGTGATAGGGCTAGGGTATAAATTTGTAAACCGTTTAGGCTAAGGAGCGTTTATGTCAAAAGGCGTGAATGGGAGTATGCGATTTAGATTGTTAAGCCACTACGCGGGATCGTTTTTTGTGATGTGCTTGATTATCGTGGTTATCAATTTCTTTTACATGAGAAGCTACGTGTACAAAGAGGGGGACCTGTATCGCTTTAATCCTGACACCATAGTTGAAACCATCGAACAAGGGCTTATAAAAACACCTGGTGGCGAATGGCGTCTTGAAGAAGTGGTTAAAGGGGAATTGGCCCTTAAGGGGTTGGCCGTTCAGGTGCTCGACCTAGGTCTGGTGGAGCAGTTTTCTTTTGGAAGTCCCAGCATAATGGCGCCCACTTACAGTGCGGCGAGTTTGGTCGCTTTAGCGCAGAGCGAGCAAGCGACGGTGTTTGTGAAAGCGCTAGAGCAGTTTAAAGGCTACACATTGGTCGTGTTTTTTAGTACCGAACAGGTTAAGCGCACCACTTACACATATCAGGTGGCACTTGTGGAATCGGCTTATAATATCTACTGGTTGGTGGGTATGAATGTGGCCCTTTTAATAATGTTTAGTTATATGTATACCTATAGCATCAGTCGTCCTATTGAACGCCTAATCGAAGGTATCATGCGCCTTTCGCGAGGAGATTACCAAACCAGTGGTGTCACTTCAGGGGTTTATGCTACTGTAGAAGGGGCTATTCAAGGCTTGGCCGAGCATTTAAGCGATGCAATGGCGCGGCAAACGGCGGCTAACATCGCGCGAGAAACGTGGATTTCCAACTTGTCACACGACATTAAAACACCCCTTACATCCATTATGGGCTACGGAGAGATCATTGGCGATCTCGAGTACCCGCTGACAAATCACGAGCGCGCCCAATACGCCAAGATTATCAATGAAAAAGGCACTTACATCGAATCTTTGGTGTCTGAATTAAATTTGACCATTAGACTTAAACAAGATCGTGACTTACTAAAAAAGCATCCTGCTGATCTGATTCAAGTGCTTAGGCTTCAGCTGATTGACGTGATGAACTCTCCTATAGTAGGCGAAGCAAATCATACACTCGCCTATACATACGACATCGATTCAGCCATAGTCATGCTAGACAGTGTGTACTTTAACCGGGTGATTGTGAATTTGGTGCACAATGCCTTTACGCACAATCCCCACTCGGTACATGTTCAGGTACATGTTTCCGTAGATGCCGTAGATTCTGATTGGGTGAGCATCACGGTGGAAGACAACGGCAGAGGCGTGCCAAAGCAAGAACTCGAGCAAATAT
>CALFXQ010000087.1 GCA_937958285.1 uncultured Fusibacter sp.
ATAAAGATTTATTCTTAGCTTTTTTGGATGATTTCAAACTGTCCTAGTGCATTTACGATATAAAGTGTCAATTTTTTATCAGCACTGTCATAGTTTTTACTCATTATGGTTTTATCTTCAGTAATCGATTCACCAACAAAGTTGACCTTTGTCAAAAAACCGTTCTGAACAATTTTTACACCGATGTCTTCTGGAATGACTAAGTCCACTTTTGAGGCTGCAGACATAATTTTGATTTCGCACGTTTCAGTGATATCACCTACCAAAATTTCTAAATTGCCAGCGCCCATTTCAATGTGCAACTTTGAGAGCAAAAGATCCTCAAAATTCAATCTTCCCGATAAGACGCCAGATGCTACAAAGGCATCCCAAGAGATGCTCTTGTCTAGCAGAAAATTTACGGCGTAAATACCATCTGAGCGCGAATTCTCTTGGCCTGAGTCTTGAGTTTGATCAGATTCTACAGACTCCTCTGATGCGCCATCTAGCTGAGGTTCGGATATTTCTCGAATGCGATAGGTAATCTTCTGATTTTCCGAGTCTTTAGTCACATCTATAAGTCCATTTGGATATGAGAACTCGGAATATCCGATATCCCCTGATTCAGAGATAATATTTAGCTGTGATCCCTCGATAATCAATGCGCCAGAACGCGCATCCCCGCTCTCAAATTTTGTATCGATTTGTTCAGATAAATCAATAACCTTTGGAAACCGCTCAAAAACATTGAAGTCGTATGATTTAATAAAAGGAAATTGGTCACGGTTATTGCCCAAATACACAAAAGCAATGAGAATCACCGCCCATAAAAGCAATTTGACTAGAGGAAACCTCTTTATAACAAGATTGACACCAAAGACAATGAGCAGCGCTGGCCATAGTGTATACACCACATCAATTAACGCCATTGAAATAAAGCCAAGGGCCCATAGTAATGCAAGTACACCCAAAAGAACAAGCATGCCGCCCCAATAAAATCTATTTTTAGACATTACCTCACCTCAATTGCTTATGTTTTAAGATGTGTATCCCAAAAAGCACTAAGACAACGGCAATCATAAATCCGAAATTAAGCCATGGAAACAAATAGTTAAAGATTAAGCCGAAGCCCATCAAAACAATCGTGATTCCTATAATAATATTACCCGATGTTCGCTCTTGAGGTAAATTGATTTTAGGGAAAGAAACCTTAGCCCTAATTAATCCATATAGAACAAAGTAAAGCACCAATAAAAAATTGAAAAAAAACAAACTCGCAATGGCATAGGCAACGCGCAACTGTGAAATGTTCAGATTATAGTATTTGCTGATACCACCGAGTACGCCTAGAAAAACCACATCTTTATGATCTAATGAAGGCTTGTCTGTTGTGGGCATGTCTGGTGTAGGCTGATTAAAGGAATCTTGAGTCATATAAATCACCTCTCTTTTAATTGATGATATCACGACCAGCGGCGACCCACAATTGAGTAGGCCATTTTCTAATCGCAATTTAAACTCAATCAAGGTCTATAGACATGCTTAAGATAAGGCACTGTTCGTTGTGCTACAATTCCAATTATGACACCCGTGACCAAACTCGACACCAGGAGAATTGGCAAATAACTATATATTGCCACACTTTGCAAAATTACAACAGCCACAGTGACCTGGCCAACATTATGGCAGAGTGCGCCAAAAATACTGATGCCAATGGTACTGATGCTCTCTAATTTCAACTTCATAAGTGCCCACATCCCCAATAAACTGAGAACACCTCCCGCCATTGAGAACATCAGTGCAGAAATGGAGCCATAAAAGGTTGCGCTAAGCAGCGTTCGTATGATGACAATCGCAAGCACCTCGGGCAAAGAAAAAAGCGAGAGAGCAACGAGAGAAACCACATTTGCAAGCCCGAGTTTTACCCCTGGCATGGTTATAGCTATGGGAATAAAACGTTCGAAATAGTTGAGCGTGAGGGCCAAAGAAATAAATAAGCCTATAAATACAAGTCTCTTGACCGGTCGATGACCTTGAATAATGGATTTCATAACAGCCTACTTTCTCTTATATAGATTGAATCGTTTATTGATTGTGAATAAGGGTATGAAACAAATGAAGAACCCTATAGCAAAGGAGGTCACTTATGTTTAAGAAAATACTCGTTCCAATTGATGGAACACAAACATGCGAAAAGGCATTTGACTATGTGAAAACCCTCGCGTTAAAGTTTGATGCAGACGTTATTTTATTTAATGCTCAGGAA
>CALFXQ010000088.1 GCA_937958285.1 uncultured Fusibacter sp.
ATTGAAGCAACAGCGGGCAACACTGGTATTGGCCTGGCATTGGCAGCACTTAATTTGGGGTATCAGTTGACATTGGTCGTACCAGAAAAGTTCTCTATAGAAAAGCAAATACTTATGAAGGCTTTGGGTGCCAAGTTAGTGATTACACCGAAATCACAAGGTATGAAAGGTGCCATGTCTTTGGCTGAAGCGTTAGTGCGAGATCATCCGAATGCCATTTCGCTCAAGCAATTTGAGAATATGGACAATGTTCGGGCTCATTATATGGGGACAGGCCCTGAGATTTACCATGCATTGGGGTCGACCATTACCCACTTTGTTGCGGGTGCTGGAAGTGGCGGTACTTTTAGTGGTGTGATGAAGTATTTTAAGGCTCAGAAGGCCAGTATTCGCGGGATTGTTGCCGAACCAATTGGGTCTACAATGGGTGGTGGTGAGGAGGCGCCTTACGAAATTGAGGGGATTGGAAATAGCTTTATCCCTGCAACAATGGACATGTCGCTAGCAGATGGGTTTATTCAGGTAAGTGACAAGGCGGCATTTGAGGCGGTGAGGCGGTTGGCACTCACAGAAGGGGTTTTGGCAGGTTCTTCTTCTGGCGCTGCATTAGCTGCAGCAGTTGAACTAGCAAGTACGCTAGATGCGGGGACAATCGTGGTCATCTTGCCAGATAGTGGTGAACGCTATTACAGCAAGCAGCTCTTAGCAGGGGATAACTGGGGATAAGCGGTCGTGCTTTACAAAGCCATCGCCACAGCGCATAATATGGATAGATATGGTGATGTAGCACAGACAATTAAAGGCAATAAGGAGGTTCGTTTTGTCCCCACTGACAAGTGAAGTGTCGCAACAAGATAGGTATATGTCGGAGTCTGAAGCGGCAGCGTTGATCTGCCATGTCGGCAAGCGCATGTACGATCGTAACTATGTGGCAGCCAATGACGGCAATATCTCGATTAAAATTGGAGATGATGCTGTGTTGTGTACGCCTACAGGTGTTTCTAAGGGTTTTATGACTCCTGAGATGCTCTGTAAAGTCAACCTTAAGGGCGAAAAAACCGGAGGCAGGCTCAATCCTTCATCGGAGATAAAAATGCACCTCAGAGTATACCGGGAAAATGCGCAAGTTATGGCTGTGACTCATGCCCATCCGGTGATTGCAACCTCATACGCCATTGCTGGCATTGAGCTGGATTTGGCCCTTTTGCCTGAGGCCATTGTGAATTTAGGTCGGGTGCCAATTGCGAAGTACGCCACACCGGGAACCGAAGAAGTGCCAGAGTCCATCGCCCCGTTTTGCCTGAGCCATAACGCGGTACTGCTTGCAAACCACGGTGCGCTCACATGGGGCGGTGATATTCTCGAGGCCTTTCATCGCATGGAGTCACTTGAACACTACGCTTCCATGCTGCTCACCACAACACGTGTACTGGGCAGCTACAACCAACTGAGCTGCGAGCAAGTAGAGACGCTAATCGCATTGCGAACGCAGATGGGCATTAAAGGGGGCGGCGTGCCAACCTGTGGCTTAAGTGTATCCCCACACTTTGAAATCCAAAATCCTTTATCTGCAGTAGATGAAATTGTACAAAAGGTAACGGCCAAGATTCTTGAACAGCTCAAAGTTTAAATCCTTTGCTCGATATCCTTTTGAGCATGACATGTTGCATATGATGGAGGCGTTTTTATATGTTTGACCATTATTTTACAATGACCGAGGAACAGGCAATTGCCTATACAAAGGCACATTTGATTTTTTTTGATTTAAGCGATACACTACACTGCAAGGAAATTGGCGATGGGAATCTCAACTACATCTTTAAGGTTTTTTGCATGGAGACGAAGAAGTCGATTATCATTAAGCAGTCTGGGCCGGTGGCTAGAATTTCCGATCAATTTAAGTTGTCTCCCGATCGCAATCGCATCGAGTACGAAATACTAAAAGTACATCACGAGCTAGCACCAGGCCTTGTGCCAAGGGTATATCACTACGATCCAATAATGAATCTCACGGTGATGGACGATTTGTCGGATCACGTGATTATGCGCACTGAAATGCTCAATCACAAGGCTTTTCCGCGATTTGTGGAAGATATAACCGACTTTATGGTCAATACCTTGCTGCTCACATCTGATGTATGCATGTCTCATAAAGATAAGAAGGCGTGGGTTGTGAATTTTACAAATCCCGAACTGTGCGAAATTAGTGAGGACTTGGTTTACACAGAGCCATTTAACGATATCAATACGAGAAATGATGTATTTGAGCCAAACCGGGATTGGGTGCAAAGACATCTCTATTCAGATACTGCGCTTTTACTAGAGACGGCAAAACTCAAATTCGAGTTTATGAACCATGCACAAGCACTTGTTCACGGCGACTTACATACGGGTTCAATTTTTGTAAAGGCAGACTCTACAAAGGTAATCGATCCTGAATTCGCCTTTTATGGTCCCATGGGATACGATGTTGGCAATGTGGTGGCAAATTTAATTTTTGCCTGGGCCAACGCAGATGCCCATGGTGAACAGGCACATGCTCAAAAGCTCTGGCTGGAGTCCACAATTGTGCAATTGATCGATGTGTTCTGTGAAAAATTCATAAAGGTGTGGGATGCGCGTGCTATAGAGGTTACCGCGCATTATAAGGGGTTTAAAGAGCACTACCTCAGAGGCGTGATTTCCGATACAGCAGCGGTTGCAGGTCTTGAAGGCATACGTCGTATTGTGGGCATTGCCCATGTAAAAGACATTGTTCTAATTGCCGATTCACAAAGACGTATGCGCGCTGAACGGCTGGTGATGACCTGTGCAAAGCGCTTTATTATGGAAAGAAGTACCATTCAAACAGGGGCGGATTTTTTGAGGGTCCTCAAAGAGACCGAGGCTGCGTTTATCTAAGGGAGGCTCAATATGACTAAAGTAGAAAAGGCAAATGTGCTGGATTTTAAATCTGTAGCGCTAAACGAAGCTGATGAGCTAATCATATTAGATCAGACTAAGCTGCCAAACGATACCGTGTATCGTCATTTGTCATGTGCGGAAGATGTTTGGGATGCCATATACAAATTAGAAGTGCGTGGTGCACCGGCCATTGGCATAGCAGGCGCATACGGACTCTATATTGCTGCTAGAGAAATTGATACAAGCGATGTGACAACTTTTTTTGAAGCGCTAGAACAGCTTAAAATTTATTTGGATTCGGCGCGGCCTACAGCGGTGAATTTGCACTGGGCACTTGAGCGCATGGTAAGTCGGGCGAAGCAAGTTGCATTTTCTGAGGATCTAGGCCAGGATAAAATTGGCGTGTCTGAGCTTTTAC
>CALFXQ010000089.1 GCA_937958285.1 uncultured Fusibacter sp.
TCCGCCAATAATTAAACCCTTTTTGCCTTTGACTAGAATTTTACTATCGCAGAGAACTTTGCTGTTGATGATTTCACCCGTTTCAATCTCACCCTTTACATATACACTGGCATTCTCGATGAACTTTGAAACTAAGTTTCCACCTACTACAATATCTGATGTACCGTGTCCCAAAATGCCTTTTGCAACGGTTAGATTGCCCTTAACTTTAATTGTGCATCCCTCGACAACGCCGTCTATTGTTAGATCACCTTCGCAGTGTATGGTATAGCCGTCTAATACGTTCTTTTTGACATGTATATCGCCACCGAAGTACAGATTGCCACTTTCGGGTCCGACTTCGTCGACCTCAATAAGTCTTAGCACAGAGATACGCCCATTGATCTGCTTGGCTATGCCCTCTTCTTTTGCCAGAAGCATTGAACCATCAGCAGATTCATAGACATTCTCGCCGTACTTCCAATTTGACTCTTTACCCGGTCGATGTTTTATAGTCTTGCCTGTAACTGTTGTGCCATCTTCACCAAGAACAACTTGAGTTTTGGAGGCAAGACACATATCTCTTGTAACTGCAGATGCCAGAAGTATATTTTTAAAGTCAACAGACCCATCTTCTAATACAATTGGCTTTGACTTCCCTTCAAAATTTACGTGATATGTAATTTGCGCATCGATGCCGTTTATGTGAGGTACACCAATAGCTATCGGAACTACCTCTACATCGCACATATCGTCTATAATAGACGTAATCACATCGTGTTGAATGCCGTAAACGACGTTTAAGCGACTCAAACGCTCCTCTATCTCTAAACGCAGGTTGCTTTTAAACACGGATTCAGCTTCAGCTTCAGCTTCGGCTTCGGCTGCTGCATTCTCGGGCTCAGAAGGTGCCTCTGCTTGGGGTTTAGGCCTTTGATCTGATGTCATTTTGACATTTCGCCTCTGAATTCGCACACTCAAAAGGGCAGCATAATAATCATCTGCCAAGGTTAACGAAATAGAAAAGTCAATTTTTTGGCTCTCAACCGCCTTAACTGTTTCTTCTTGTGACATTTTCAGCCCCCTTTGATAAATTATTACCCAAAACCGCTCTTATCTCTCAAAGTATTGTGATTTATCTTGTATTTCATGTTAGCATAAATAAGGTGGTCTACGTTTATGCCAACAGGAGATAATTTATGCCTATAATTTTTCACTTCGATATAGATGCCTTTTTTGCTGCCGTTGAGGTGCTCTTGGATCCCAGCTTGAAAGGTAAACCTGTTATTGTTGGTGGCTCGGAGCTGCGTGGCGTTGTTTCGACTGCATCCTACGAAGCTCGGAGATTCGGCGTTAGAAGCGCCATGAGCACTGCCATGGCAAAGCAATTGTGCCCACATGGCATTTTTATTCGAGGCGAATTCGATGCTTATCGCAAGTATTCAAAAGATGTGTTCGAAATCGCTTCGCAAATGTCTGGCACTATAGAAAAGGTAGGCATCGACGAGGGCTACCTTGATATGACCAGTATTGTAGACAATCTATACGCGTCATCTCAACCTCGCATCAGTAATGCGATTGAAGACATCACACTAGATGTTCTGGAAGTTTCTAATATTGCCAAGGGTCTTGCCATGAAACTCAAGCAGGATGTTCATACAAAAACAGGCCTTACCATAAGTATCGGCATTTCTTACAATAAGTTTCTGGCCAAATTGGCATCCGATTGGAAAAAGCCTGATGGTCTCTTCATTATTTCGCGCGAAAACGCCCAAGGTCTTCTCGATCCACTGCCTCTGATTAAAGTTCACGGTCTCGGAAAAAAGACAGCAGAAAAGTTAAACCGTGTAGGCCTTTACACTGTTCAAGACCTAAGAACTCTTGGACAGTCAAGTTTGTCCTACTTAATCGGTGAAAGTTGGGCGCAGGATTTGTACCCAAAACTTTGCGGTGAAGATCCACGTCCACTGGTTACCCACTATGCGCGTAAATCTTATGGAAGAGAAACCACATTTGATCGGGATGTTACAGATAAAGGCGAACTAATCAGCCTTTTGTCACACTATTTAGAGGCTTTGATCGAACAAATAAGGCATAAGTCACTTTTGGCAAAAACAATTACCATCAAGATGCGGTATGATGACTTTACCCAGCATACCCATAGCCACAGTTTGCTATATCCATCTGATCAATTTCAAACCCTCAATCAGGCGATGTGCGACTTATTTATGAGCATTCCCCTCAAACGCCCTGTCCGATTAATCGGTGTATCGCTTACAAATCTTTCCTCAAATAATGAACAGCAATTGAGTTTGATGGATACGTTCTTTTAGGTAGATGTGATTTGAATTGTGAAAAAAATAATAAAAAATACTTAGGTCCCTAAAATTTAGCTACCTAAGTATCTTTTCTTTTTTTTATTACATGATATACTAGCTATGTAGGATGTAACATTTTCTT